>NZ_JAIUKB010000045.1:0-11178 GCF_020176785.1 Saccharopolyspora sp. 6V
CCCCCCCCCCCCCCCCCCCCCCCGGGGCCCCCCCGCCCGGGGGGGGGGGGGGCCCCGGGGCGGGGGGCGGGGGGGCCCCCCCCCCCGGGGGGGGCCCCCCCCCCCCGCGTCCGGAGCGCCCCGCAGGTGGGCGAGGTCGTCGGCGACGACCTCGCCGAGCTCTCCGCTGGTGCAGGTCACCAGGGTCACGGTGGTGCCGTCCGCCGCGTAGCGGGCCATGGTGGCGCCGGTGGCGGTGGCTTCGTCGTCGGGGTGGGCGTGGACCAGTAGCAAGCGGCGGTCGCTCATGCTTTCGAGAGTAGCCAACTCCACCGACTAGGCGGCGGAGTCCGCCGCCCGCTCCCCGGCCGGCCGTCACAGCCGGTCCGACAGCACCACCCACACCGGACCGGACGCGAACGGCAGCGGTTCGCCGGACGCCGTCGTGTACGTGGTGCCCACGTCGGCGGAGGGCCGGGACCAGCGCGCGTCGAAGGCCTTCCCGTCGCGCAGCACCACGGCCCGGCCGGAGCCCACCGTCGCGGCGTGCGGCGCGGCGCCCCCCGCCACGTCCTTCATCGCCGAGTCCCGCACCTCTACCTGCTGCAGCACGACGGTGCCCGCACCGAGCCGCCCGCTGTCCGCCGCCGTCGCGGGCGCGCCGTCCATCGACACCAGCCAGCGCCGCTGCTCCGGCGACCAGGTGAAACCGGTGGAGGCCGCCCGGTAGTCGACCTGCGCGGAGGTGCGCGGCGCACCGCCCGCCGGGGCGGGCCCGAACGCCAGCGGCGCCTTCGGCGACCAGCCGGCGCCCGCGGGCAGCTCGCCGGGGCGGACGTAGAGGTTGTGCGACACCGGCTTGCCGGTGCCGCGGAAGAACGCACCGGGCGCCTGCTCCGGCTGGACCGCTTCGAGCGGCGCGGCGTTCAGCGCCGGCAGCAGTTCCGGGGCCGCGCCGGAGAACGCCAGCGTCGGCCTGCCGTACTGGGCGAGCAGTTCCAGGTCGGTCTCGCGGGCGCTGCGCACCGGCCCGACGACGGGCGGGCGCTGCTTCCCGAACACGGCGACGAGCCTGCTCAAGCCACCTTCGACCGGTTCGACGACGACCACGTCCGCGGCGCCGATACCGGTCGGCGGCCGGGCTTCCGGGGCGTTGTCGATCTTCACCGCGAGCACCGGGTCGTCGCTGCCGGGAGCTCCTTCGGCGGGCGTCGGTTCGGCGGTGGGCGGAGCCGCGCCCTGCGGGGCGTCCGGGGCGCGCTGCGTCCGCGCGGGCTGGCAGGCGAGACCACCCGCCAGCACGGTCACCAGCACCGCGAGCAGCACCACCGCTCGTCCGAGAAATCCGCGGTTCCGCACCATCGCCCACCCCTCACTCGAACACCCAGAGTGCCCCTCTTTCGGGTGACGAGCAAGGTTCGCAAGGCCCTGACCAGGTGTTGTTCATGGAAGGACTACCTCCGACGGTCACGATCAGTGCACCGTTCCGACCAGTAGCCGCCCCACCCACCAGCGCCCACCCGCGAACCGCACCGGAGTGAACGGACCGTCTGACCAACGGGATGGGACGAACGGTCCGTTCACCCTCCGCGGAACGCGAGTGAACGGACCGTCCGTCCAACGAGATGGGACGAACGGTCCGTTCACTCCTCCAGCGGTGCGCCGCCGGGTCAGCCGCCCAGCAGCTTGTCCGGCGTGATCGGCAGGTCCCGGACCCGGATGCCGGTGGCGTGGTGCACCGCGTTCGCGATGGCGGCGGGCGAACCCACGATGCCGATCTCGCCGACGCCGCGGCTGCCCATCGGGTTCGAATGCGGGTCGTGCTCGTCGAGCCAGCTCACCTCGATGTCGGCGACGTCGGCGTGCGCGGCGACGTGGTACTGCGCGAGGTCGTGGTTGATGACGTGCCCGAACTGCGGGTCGAGGACGCTGTGCTCGAACAGCGCCATGGACATGCCCATGGTGATGCCGCCGAGCAGCTGCGACCGCACGAGCCGCGGGTTCACGACCTGCCCCACGGAGAACACGCCGAGCAGCCGCGGCACCCGCACCTCACCGGTGTCGGCGTTGACGCGGACTTCGGCGAAGTGCGCGCCGAACGAGTGGATGGCGTACCGCTGCTCGTCCGGGTCGTCGGGAATCGCGCCGTCGGCTTCGTCGCCGTCGGCGGGGTCGTGGCCGAACTTCTCCCGGAACCGCCGGGCCGCTTCGACGACGGTCGTTCCCCAGGAGGTGAGCCCGGAGGAGCCGCCTTCGACGGTGGCGGTGGGCAGCGCGGTGTCGCCGAGCTCCAAGTCCACATCGGACACCGGGCGGTCCAGCGCGTCGGCGGCGATCTGGGTGAGCGCGGTCCGGGTGCCGGTGCCGATGTCGGCGGCGCCGATGCGCACCTCGTAGCGCCCGTCGCGGTACCGGACGGTGGCGGTGGAGCCGGGCATCTTGTAGCCGGGGTAGGTGGCGCTCGCGACGCCGGTGCCGACCAGCCAGTCCCCGTCCCGCGCGGACCGCGGCGCCGGGTCGCGGCCGGCCCAGCCGAACCGTTCGGCGCCTTCGCGCAGGCATTCGGCGAGGTGCCGCGCGGAGTGCGGCAGCCCGGTGGCGGGATCGACGGCGGGTTCGTTGCGGCAGCGCAGGTCGATCGGGTCGATCCCGCAGGCTTCGGCGAGTTCGTCCACTGCGGACTCGGTGGCGAACATGCCGGGTGCTTCGCCGGGTGCGCGCATCCAGAACGGGACGGGCACGTCGAGCGCCGCGAGCCGGTGCGTGGTGCGGCGGTTCGGCGCGGCGTAGACGGTGCGGGTGCCGACGGCGGTCTGCTCGGCGAACTCCTGCACGGTGGAGGTCTGCTCGACGACGTCGTGGGTGACGAGTTCCAGCTTCCCGTCGCGGTCCGCGCCGAGCCGCACGTGCTGGATGGTGGGCGTGCGGTAGCCGACGAGCGCGAACATCTGCTGCCGGGTCAGCGCGAGCTTCACCGGCCGTCCGCCCGCGACCCGGGCGGCGAGCGCGGCGAGCGCGTTGTGCGCGTGCGCGGTGCCCTTGGAGCCGAAGCCGCCGCCGACGTGCGGGGCGAGCACTCGGATCCGCTCCGGGTCGAGCCCGAGCACCGGCGCGAGCCGTGACCGCATCTGGTGCACGCCCTGCGTCGAGTCGTACATCGTGAGCACGCCGCCGCGCCAGGTCGCGATGGTGGCGTGCGGTTCCATCGGGTTGTTGTGCTCCATCGGCGTCGTGTAGGTCGCGTCCACCACGACCGCCGGTTCCGCGCCGTCCGGGTCGCCGTCGCGCGTGTCGGCGGCGAACGACGGGTTGACCACCTCCGGCGCGTAGAGCGCGTCGTCGTCGCCGCGCAGCACCACGTGGTGCGGTTCCCGCCGGTAGTCGACGCGCACCAGATCCGCGGCCTGCCGTGCGATCTCGGGGGTTTCGGCGAGCACCGCGCCGATGAGCTGGCCCCGGAACGCGATCTCCGGGGATTGCAGCACCCACAGCTCGGCGTCGGAGTCGGTCGCCAGCCGGGGCGCGTTCTCGTGGGTGAGCACCGTCGCGACGCCGTCGAGGTCTTCGGCGGCGTGCACGTCGATGTCCTCGATCCGGCCGCGCGCGATCGTCGCCTGCACCGGATGCACGTACAGCGGGTCGGGCACGGGGTGCTCGAACGCGTAGCGCGCGGTGCCGTTGATCTTGTCCGGGCCGTCCAGCCGTTCCAGCGGGGCGCCGATCGCCCGTGGCCGCAGCAGGTCCGTCATCGCGCCTCCTCCACCAGGTCCCGCAGCACGGCGACGAGCGTCCCGCGGGTCATCGGCACCTTGTACGCGTTGCCGCTGAGCGGTTCGGCCGCGGCCAGTTCGGCGTCCGCGGCCGCGCGGAACGCCTGCTCGCCGACGGGCGCACCGCGCAGGGCCCCTTCGGCGCGGGTGGCCCGCCACGGCTTGTGCGCGACCCCGCCGAGCGCGATCCGCGCGTTGCGCACCCGGCCGTCCGCGACGTCCAGGTCGACGGCGACCGAGACGAGCGCGAACGCGTACGACGCCCGCTCCCGCACCTTCCGGTAGACCGAGTGCGGCGCGCTGCCCGGCAGGTCGACCGCGGTGATCAACTCGCCGTGGCGCAGCACCGAGTCCCGCTGCGGTTCGTCACCCGGCAGCCGGTGGAACTCGACGACCGGCACCGCGCGTTCCCCCTCCGGGCCCTGCACCCGAACCTGCGCGTCCAGCGCCGCCATCGCCACCGCCATGTCGGAGGGGTGCGTGGCCACGCACTCCGGGGAGGCGCCGAAGATCGCCGCGTCGCGGTGGTGCCCGCCGATCGCCGAGCACCCCGCCCCCGGATCGCGCTTGTTGCACGGGGTAGTCACGTCCTGGAAGTACGGGCACCGGGTGCGCTGCAGCAGGTTCCCGCCGGTGGTGGCGGCGTTGCGCAGCTGCCCCGAGGCGCCCGCCAGCAGCGCCTGCGCCAACGCCGGGAACCGGGTGCGCACCAGCGGGTGGGCCGCGAGGTCGCTGTTGCGCACCCCCGCCCCCACCCGCATCCCGCCGTCCGGGAGCTCCCGCACCTCGTCCAGCGGCAGCCGCGACACGTCCACCAGCAGCTCCGGCGCACTCACCCCCAATTTCAGGTGGTCGACGAGATTCGTGCCGCCCGCGAGGAACACCGCCCCCGGGTTCCGCGCCACGGTCGCCACCGCGCCCGCCGCGTCGTCCGGGCGCACGTAGTCGAACGGGTTCATCGCGATCCCTCCCGCCGGGCCGCGTCGCGGATCGCGGCGACGATGTTCACGTAGGCGCCGCAGCGGCACAGGTTCCCGCTCATCCGCTCCCGGATCTCCGCGTCGTCGAGCTCCTCGAACCCGGCGGCGACGTCCGCGGTCACGTGGCTCGGCCTGCCGTCGGCGGCCTCGGCGAGCATCCCCACCGCCGAGCACACCTGGCCCGGGGTGCAGTACCCGCACTGGAACGCGTCGTGCTCCAGGAACGCCTGAGCGACCGGGTGCACCTCCCGCTCGGCCGGCGGTCGTCCCGGGGCCGCCACGAGACCGGTGGCACCCGCGCCGCCGGGTCCGGGAACGACCTCCCACGTCGGTTCACCGTCCACCGACCGGGCGTCCCGACCGCCGGAGGCCCCCGCCGCGGCACCAGCGGACCCGCCCGGGCCGGTTCCCGCCTCGGCAACCTCCGCAGTACCGCTTCCCGCGAGCCGCCCCGTGCCAGCTTCCGCCGCAGGTTCGCCGGTTCCCGGCCCGGCAGTGGCAGGGCCATCGCCACCCGGCGCGCCCCCGCCGGCACCCGGTCCGGATTCGGCGGCACCCCGCCCAGCCCCGGCGGGTTCACCGGCTCCAGGCCCACCAGCGGCAGGTCCGACGGCTCCCAGCCCGGCAGCGGTGATGATCTCCGCACCATCGGCGGCCACCGCCAGCAACAGGCAGGTCAGCACCCGCCGCCCGTCCACCAGCGCCGTGCACGCCCCGCACTGCCCGTGGTCGCAGCCCTTCTTCACCGAGACCACCCCCAAGTGCTCGCGCAACCCGTCCAGCACGGTCACCCGAGGCTCCACCTCGAGCCCGCACCGCACACCGTCCACCGACCAAGCGATCTCCATCGACGTCCCCTCCCCGAAAGAGCTCCCCCGCCAGGGTGAGGGGCGTCCAGGTGGTTCGCTCGGCGCCGACACCAGAACGTCGAGACCGCGACATCACACGGAAAATGCCTCCTTGATCGGGTGACCCTGACTAGGGTGGCCGCGTGGATCTTGGCGCAGTGACCGAAGCCGACATTCAGTCCGCGACCGAGCGCTGGAACTCGTTGCCCGAGCACACACCCCGGGACGACATCCAAGAGCTGCTCATCTGCAACAGGAAGCACTACGACATCAGCGGCCTCGCACGGATCATCAGCGGCGCCGCCTCGGACTCCCCTTCCACCTCGACTCCGCTTGCGCCGGAAGACGAACGAGCCCTCGCCAAGAGGGCCGCGGACCTGGGGTTCTCCGTGATCGCCAGGCCGGACAAGACGAAGAGACCCGAGCCGGTCTTCGGCCACATACCCGGCGTTGTGGAACAACATCTCTTCCCCACCCGGTACGACGCGCATCTCCTCGGCGTTCATCGCGCGCTCCAAGCCGGCATCGTCGGCACCAGAAAAGAAGGTGCCGAATCCATCGTCGTCTCCGGCGGTTACGAAGACGACGAAGACCAGGGACACACGATCATCTACACCGGTCACGGTGGCCAAGACGAGCGCAAGCGCCAGATCCGGCACCAGAGCTTCGACGACCCGGGCAACGCTGCGTTGCAAACCAGCACGTTCACCGGAAGGCCGGTGCGCGTGGTACGTCGGGCGAACGCGTCCAACGGCAGCGCGTCCGGGTCGGGGTACAGCTACGCAGGTCTTTTCGTCGTTGAAGAGTCCTGGCACGCGCCCGGTCTCCGCGGGTTCGAGATGTGCCGGTTCCGGCTCGTCAAGCTGCAAGAACCGGACGCTTCGGCGCCTGCTCCCGAGGCTCCTGCGAAACAAGCGCCCGTTGGGACCCGAACGCCTGGCCGTCGCAGGCGCACCTCCGACGAGGTCAGCAGGCTCAGCGCGGTGCGGCGATACGTGCTAGCGGCCTACGACTACACCTGCCAGGCGTGCCGCGGAGAACTGTTGATCAATGGCACGCCCTACGCCGAAGGCGCGCACATCCGCGGAGTGGGCGCACCGCACCACGGTCCGGACGAGATCGACAACATGCTGTGCTTGTGCCCGAACTGCCACGTCCAGCTCGACAAAGGGGCTCTCTTCATCGAGGCGGATCTGACCGTCGTTCGGAACGGGGTCCGGGAAGCCAAGCTCCACACGGTTGCGTCCTGCCTCCCCGCCGCTGAGCACCTGGAGTACCACCGGGCGAGGAAATCCCCGCCACCCGCGAACCCCGACTAGACCGCACCGCGCCGAACAACCTTTCGTGGTTGTCGGTACGAGCTTCCCGCGCGGGAGGTCTTCGGGGGCCTCGGGGGATGAGGGCGAGGGCATCGAGCGCGGCGGGGCGGGCGTCGAGCTCCCCGGCGGAGGTCTAGCTCGACGGCCGGGTGGGGGCCGTGGTTCGAGCGGAACGCGTCGGTGGCGGTTCTGCGCGGTGGAACACGTGCAGTCCGCAGTGGACGGAAGTCATGCCGCGTCGGCGGCGAGTTCGGCGGCGCGGGCGGCGACGCGGAGTTCGCGGCGCTCGCTTTCGCTGAGGCCGCCCCAGATCCCGGACAGGTCCGCGTTGCCGAGCGCGTAGCGCAAGCAGTCCTCGCGCACCTCGCAGGAACCGCAGATGCGCTTGGCCATCTTCCCGGACTGACCCTTCTCCGGGAAGAACGCGTCCGGGTCGGACTGGGCGCACAGCGCCGACTGGTACCAGTCGGCCGCGCCGGTCGGGGCGGTGATCGCGTCGATGATCTTGATCATTCGTACCTCTCATTCGTGCGGATCAGCACGGGTCGGAATTGCTCGTGTTCAGCGGTCGGGACCGGCCAGGTCGCGCACGCACGTTTCGCAGCGGGACCACTCGTCGAGCTTGCTGCCGAATGCGGGAACGGTCACGCATCCGCACAAGGCCACTCGGCCGTCCACTCCGCCTATGCGGACTTGGCGGGCATCAGCGGGCACGTGGTGCAGCACCTTCTGCAGAAGACCAGGCCACCAGCGCACGGCTTCGTTCATATTCACTTCTTCCCGAGGGGCGATCCGAGGCACGGCGCGAGTCCGCGCGGGATCGAGCGGAAGTTCGGATGCGCCGCGGAATCGCGGGGCGGACTCGCCCGGCGGAAGCGGCGGAAAAGGGAGCGGCGCAGCGACGCTAAACGCGCGTCGGCACCGGTCTCCGCGCGCCGGCGCGACAGCGACCGGAGGTCACATCACCGCAGCTCAGCGCATTGCCCGGGGCGTTCGGTGCGCCGGTCGTCCCGAATCCGCGCAGCCCGGGGGCGGGGCAGCGGACGGCGGGATTCGACCGGCCGCCACCGCGGGCGGTCGGGCACCTGATTTCGGCCCAGCAACTCTTCTCCTGTTCGGCGTCTCGTGCGCCGGACCGGGCGAAGCCCCGAACCACCCGATCCGACTGAAAGAGGGGCTCACGCGACGGTGCGACGACTCATCGCGGAGCGAAATGAATTCCGAGAACCGCCCGGTCAGCGACCGGACGAACCACCGCACAGCGCTACCCCTGCGAACGAAACTGCCGCTGCACGACGCGGTGGTCACCGGAACGCGGTGCTATGTCACGAGTTCCGGCGACCGCCACTTTAACCACAACATTCGGAGTTGTCCAGCAACCCATTTCGAACGCATCACGGCGCATTACCGAGCGCCCCGCGAAATCCGAAGTGGACGGGTGGTGACCGGTACCGGATCAGCTCCGCCACGCCTCCCTGCCGTGCATCACCAACGCGTAGACCACCAGCACGTCCACCACGATCGCCACCGAGGACCACAGCGGCGAGGCGGCGAACAGCACGACGTTCGCCAGCACGCTCAGCACCGCCAGCACGACCGCGACCACCCGCGCCCAGGTCCGGCCGCCGAACAGGCCCATCCCCACGGCGGCCAGCACCACGCCCAGCAGCAGGAAACCGAGGCCGACGCCGTAGAGGTCGAGCCGCACCCACTCGCCGCCGGGCGTGAGGTAGGTGGTGCCCGAGCGGGCCAGCGCGAACAGGCCGTTGACGATCTGCACGACTCCGGTCAGCACCAGCATGAACGCGGCGAAGTACACCCAGCCCACCCAACCGGTGGGGCGCTGCCGGGGATGCGGGACGAGCGTAGCCATGACGACCTCCGAGGCGGGACCTCCGATCACCACGCTGCCCCGCCCGGCAGCGCGGGCCCAGGGCCGAAAGCCCCATTTCGATTTCTTGCCGGTGTCACCGGTTCGGCGGTACCGTGAGCAACCTCGGCCCTGGTCGAGCGCCCGGATCAGGCTCCTCGCGCCGCCGGTCGCGGTCGGCTCGGCACTCCCGCGCACCGCCGCGGAACGGAGATCTGGTGAACGCATTCCCTCCCCTGCCCGGCACCGGCTTCCACCGCACCGGAACCCAGGTGGAGACGGAACGGCTGCTGGGGGCGCTGGCCGCCGACATGCGCGAGTACGCCATCTTCGCCCTCGACGCGGACGGCCGGGTCACCACCTGGAACCGCGGTGCCCAGCTGATCAAGCAGTACACCAGCGAGGAGATCATCGGCAGGCACTTCTCCACGTTCTACCCGGCGGAGTACATCGCATCCGGCTACCCGACGTGGGAGTTGGAGCAAGCGGCCGCGCACGGTTTCTTCATCGACCGCGGCTGGCGGCTGCGCAAGGACGGTTCCGCGTTCTGGGCACACGTGGTGATCACCGCGCAGCGCACCACCAAGGGCACCCTCGACGGGTTCATCAAGGTGACCAGGGACGAATCGGAGGCGTTCGCCCAGCGCGAGCGCTCGGACCGCCGCTTCACCGACCTGTTCCAGCTGGCGCCGACGGGCATCGCGCTGCTCGACGAGCGGGACCGGATCCTCGACGCCAACGGCGCCCTGTGCGAACTGCTCGGGTACCGCCCGCACGGCCTGGTGGCCGCCGAGCTGATGCACCCGCTGGACGGGGTGGCGGGCCTGGTGCCGCGCGCGGTGCCGCCGGGCCACGACCGGGCGCCCGGGTCGGTGGCGCAGCGGCGGCTGGCGCAGGCGGGCGGGCAGCCGATGTGGTGCGAGGTGCGGTGCGCGGCGTCGGTGGACCACGACGGGAACCGGTTCTGGCTGGCCGTGTTCCAGGACCTCACCGAGCAGGTCCGGCGCACCGAGACCTTGCACTTCCAGGCGACCCACGACCAGCCGACCGGCCTGCTGAACCGGCGCGGCGTCAACGAAGTGCTCGCGCCGTTGCTGTCCGCCGACACCGCGGGCCGGGTCGGGGTGCTGTTCTGCGACCTGGACAACTTCAAGCGGTTCAACGATTCGCTGGGCCACGACGCGGGGGACGAGCTGATGGCGACGCTCGCGCGGCGGCTGGTCGACGAGCTGCCCGAGTCGTGCACGCCGGCCCGGCTGTACGGCGACGAGTTCCTCGTCATCTGCTCGAACCTGCCGGGCTGCGGCGGCATGGAGACGCTGCACCGCACGGTCTCGGACATCCTGTGCGCGACGACGCCGCTGCGCGGCAGGCTGCTCAGCGTCACGGCCACCTTCGGCGCGGCGACCGCGCAGGACGGCATCACCCCGGCGGAGCTCATCCGGTCGGCGGACGCGGCGATGTTGCAGGCGAAGCGGCGCGGGCACGGCCGCACCGCGCCCGCGAGCGCGCCCGCGCAGCTGGCGCTGGAGGAGGAACTGCGGGAGGCGTTGGCGCACGACGGCCTGGAGCTGCACTTCCAGCCGGTGTTCCGCCGCGACGGCTCCATCACGCTCGCCGAGGCGCTGGTGCGCTGGCCGCACCCGGAGCGCGGCCTGCTGCGGCCGGACACGATCCTGCCGGTCGCCACCCAGGGCGGGATGCTCGCGGACCTGGACCGCTGGGTGCTGCGGGCGGCGCTGCGCGAGGCGACGGGCTGGCAGCGCACCGGCGGCCGCGCACCCGGTGTCGCGGTGAACCTCTCCGGGCTCTCGCCGGAGGACGACGGCTTCCACGAGGAGATCACCTCGGAGATCGCCTCCAGCGGCATCGAACCGGGCCGGGTCGTGCTGGAGATGGTGGAGACGGTGCTGGTGGAGCTGCCCGCGCGGCCGCGGGGCGTGATGAGCGGGCTCGCCCGCGACGGGGTGCGGTTCGCGATGGACGACTTCGGGACCGGCTACTCGTCGCTGGCGCGGCTCAAGGACCTGCCCACCCAGATCGTGAAGCTGGACCGCCGGTTCGTCTCCGGGATGGGCACCGATCCGGTGGACCTCGGCATCACCCGCGCGGTCATCGAGCTGTCGCACGCGATGGGCCGGATGTGCATCGCGGAAGGCGTGGAGAACACCACCCAGCACGACCTGCTCGATCACCTCGGCGTGGACGCCTACCAGGGTTTCCTGTTCGCCCACCCGGCCCCGGCCGAGAACCTGCGCGCGCTGCTGGCCGACTCCGCCCGCGCCTGACCTAGTACGACGAGGGCCGCCCCCGCACCCCGGGGCGGCCCGCGGCGCGCGCGGCGGGGGGGGGGCGGGGGGCGGGGGCGTGTGGCCGGGGCCGCGCCCGGGGCGGGTGCGGCGCGCCCACTCG
>NZ_JAIUKB010000046.1:0-7064 GCF_020176785.1 Saccharopolyspora sp. 6V
CCCCCCGCCCCCCGCCCCCCCCCGGGGGCGCGGGGGGGCCCCCCCCCCCCCCCCCCCCACCCCCCCCCCCGGGGGCCCCCCGGCACCCCGGGGGGGCCCCTCGTCGCGCGCGTCGGGCGTCAGGCGCGTTGCGGCTCCTTGAGGCCGGAGCCGATCCCGGTGAGGGAGCGGACCTCCATCTCGGCCTGCTTGACCGGGTCCTGGTCCTTCTTGCCGAGCAGGGTGCCGAGGAAACCGGCCAGGAAGCCCAGCGGGATGGACACGATGCCCGGGTTGGTGAGCGGGAACAGGTCGAAGTCGGCGCTGGGGAACATCGCCGAAGGCCGTCCCGACACCGCGGGCGAGAACGCGATGAGCACGATGCACGACACGAGGCCGGTGTACATCGACCACAACGTCCCGGTGGTGTTGAAGCGCCGCCAGAACAGCGAGTACAGCATCGTCGGCAGGTTCGCCGAGGCGGCCAGCGCCAGCGCCAGCGACACCATGAACGCCGCGTTCTGCCCGATGGCCGCGATGCCGCCGACGGTGGAGAGCACGCCGACCACGAGCGCGGTGAGGCGGGCGACCCGGATCTCGGAGCCGGTGTCGGCCTTGCCGCGCTTGATGATGTTCGCGTAGACGTCGTGCGCGAACGAGGCGGACGCGGTGAGCGTGAGGCCCGCGACGACCGCGAGGATCGTGGCGAACGCGATCGCGGCGACCACGCCCAGCAGCCAGGAACCGCCGATGCGGTGGGCCAGCAGCAGCGCCGCCGAGTTCTCCCCGCCGGGCGCGTTGGTGATCGCGTCTGAACCGACCAGCGCGGTCGCGCCGAAGCCGAGCAGCATCGTCGCCAGGTAGAACACGATCATCGTCCAGGTGATCCACACGACCGAGCGGCGCGCCTCGCGGGCGCTGGGCACCGTGTAGAACCGCATCATGATGTGCGGCAGGCAGGAGATGCCCAGCACGATCGCCATCGCCAGCGAGATGAAGTCGATCCGCGACAGCGAGGTCTGGCCGTACTGCGCGCCCGGTTCCAGCAGCGCCTGGCCGAGCGGGCTGTTGGCCGCCGCCTGCTCCAGCAGGCCGGAGAGGTCGTAGGAGAAGCGGCCGATCAGGAACACCGCCATCAGCGACACGCAGATCAGCAGCAGCGTGGCCTTGATGATCTGCACCCAGGTGGTGCCCTTCATGCCGCCGACCAGCACGTAGAAGATCATGATGAGGCCGACGGCGACGACGACCATCGCCTGCCCGAACTTGCTCTGCACGTCCAGCAGCAGCGCGACGAGACCACCGGCGCTCGCCATCTGCGCGACCATGTAGAAGAACGAGATGACCAGCGTCGTGTTCGCGGCGGCCGCGCGGACGGGCCGCTGCCGCATCCGATAACCGATCACGTCGCCCATCGTGAACCGCCCGGTGTTGCGCACCAGTTCGGCGATGAGCATCAGTTCGATCAGCCACGCCACGAGGAACCCGACGGAGTAGAGGAACCCGTCGTACCCGTGCACGGCGATGGCCCCGGCGACGCCGAGGAACGAGGCGGCGGAGAGCCAGTCACCGGCCAGCGCGATGCCGTTCTGCGCGCCGGTGAGGTTGCCGCCCGCCACGTAGTAGTCGGAGGCGGTCGTGTTCCGGTTCGACACCCGGTACACCACGAACAGCGTCAGCAGCACGAATCCGGCGAAAACGCTGACGGTGGTCGTCGGGTCGCCGACGGCCCCGGCCGCGATGGTGGTCGTCATCAGCGGTCGGCCCCTTCCTGCTCGCGCAGCTGGTCCACCAGCGGATCGATGCGCCTGCGCACGTACCGCCCGTAGAGCACGGTGACGATCGCGGTGGTGACGAACTGGAGCAGCCCCAGCACGATGCCCATGTTCACGTAGCCGTACACCTGCCGGCTCATGAAGTCCTCGGCGTAGGCGCCGAGCGCGACGTAGGTGAAGTACCAAGCGAGGACGAGCAGCGTCACCGGGAACACGAACCACCGGAATCGACGCCGGAGCGCGACGAAATCGTCGCTTTCCTGAATTGCGGCGAAATCGGTTCCACCCGAGTTCGCGGGGCGCCGGAGGCTGTGTTTCGAGATGTTGCCGAATCGTGGCTCGGCGTACTGACCGTCAAGCCGGTCTCGGCTTCGGTTCTCCGACGTTCGGGGCATGCTGTGGATCCTTCGGGCTTGCTCGCGCGTCAAGGAATCCGGATTCTATCCCCTCGGGGCCAAAGAAACACGTGCGGGCGCTATCCGAACTTCCAGCTACATCAGCGCAAATAATTGGTCTCGAAACGGTCACAACATTGGTCACGGGACCAACACGATGCGCTACACGGCGTAACCGAGACTGAGGCGTTTTGTAATTAATACGTGCGTTTCGCCCGACTCGAACGGGCACTTTCCCGTGCGTAGCAAGGCCCTTCCCGCCCACCAGCAGCGATCACGAATCGTGACGGGTGATCCGGACCCCAGCGCACCCCGCCTCGATTGTTCGCCAATTTCCCGTTTGACCAGGCAGGTAGCATCTCGAATTCGTGCGCCCCTCACGTGCCGGGGCGCGTTTCCGGTACCAGCCACCGGAACCCTTGCACCAAGGAGGTTTACTTGTGACAGTGCGTGACGGATTCTCGGTCGTTGCGCCACCGACCTGGAACCGTTGGCTAGTCCCACCCGCCGCGCTGGCCATCCATCTTTCCATCGGGCAGGCCTACGCGTGGAGCGTTTTCAAAAGCCCGCTGGAATCGAGCCTCCAGATTTCCGGGACCGGTAGCGCGCTGCCGTTCCAGGTGGCCATCTTCTTCCTCGGGCTGTCGGCGGCGTTCGGCGGCAAGTTCGTGGAGTCCCGCGGCCCGCGCTGGGCCATGCTGGTCTCCACCATCGCCTTCGCCTCGGGCTTCCTGATCTCCGCCCTGGGCATGTACCTGGGGCAGTACTGGCTCGTCGTCGTCGGGTACGGCGTGGTCGGTGGCATCGGCCTCGGGATCGGGTACATCGCACCGGTGTCGACGCTGATGAAGTGGTTCCCGGACCGCCCAGGTCTGGCCACGGGCATCGCCATCATGGGCTTCGGCGGCGGCGCGATCATCGCCTCGCCGTGGTCGACCGCGATGCTCGACGCCTTCGGCAAGACCACCAGCGGCATCGGCAGCACGTTCCTGGTGCACGGCATCGTCTACGCCGTGTTCATGACGCTCGGCATCCTGCTGGTCCGGGTTCCCCCGCCGGGCTGGACCCCGCCGGGCTGGACCCCTGCCGCCGCGGCCAAGAGCACCAACCCCATCAAGGTCTCGGCCAACAACGCGCTCCGCACGCCGCAGTTCTGGTTGCTGTGGATCGTGCTGTGCCTGAACGTGACCGCGGGCATCGGGATCCTGCAGAAGGCCTCCCCGATGATCCAGGACTTCTTCGCGGGGACCAGCACTCCGGTGGCCGTCGCCGCGGCGACCGGGTTCGTGTCCCTGCTGTCCCTGGCCAACATGGGCGGCCGCTTCGCGTGGTCGGCGCTGTCCGACCGCACCGGGCGCAAGAACATCTACCGGGTCTACCTCGGAGTGGGTGCGCTCGCGTACCTGCTGCTGCTGTTCGCGGGAGACAGCAGCGTCGCGCTGTTCGTCGTCGCCGCCATGCTGATCATGTCGTTCTACGGGGCGGGCTTCGCGACGATCCCCGCCTACCTGAAGGACCTGTTCGGCACCTTCGAGGTCGGCGCCATCCACGGCAGGCTGCTCACCGCCTGGTCGGTGGCGGGCGTGCTCGGGCCGGCCATCGTGGACGCGCTCGCCGACTCCGGCGAGGCCGCGGGCAAGTCCGGTGCGGACCTGTACACGGTGTCGTTCTACCTGATGACCGGCGCGCTGGTGATCGGGTTCGTGGCGAACGAGCTGATCCGCCCGGTGCACTCCCGGTTCTACGAGCCGGAGCAGGCCGCGGCGGAGGCCGAGTCCGGTTCCGGCGACGCGGCGGAGACCGCCGAGTCCGAGTCCGCGGACTCCGCGAAGTCCGAGCAGGCCGACGCGGACGACTCCGCGGCGGAGAAGGCCGACGAGTCGACGGACACCGCGAAGGCGTCCAGCACGTCCGGCGAGCAGAGCAGCTGAGGGGCGAGAGATGACCGAGCAGAAAACCGCACCCGAAGGCGGGATCGGGGTCAAGGCCCTCCTCACCGTGTCCTGGCTGTGGGTGGGCGTCCCGTTCGCGATCGGCGTCTACCAGCTCGTGATCAAGGCGGCGCAGCTGTTCGCGTGAGCGGCGCCGCCCGGTGATCGACCGGGCCGAAAACACTGAGGCCGACCGTCCAGCTGGACGGGCGGCCTCAGTTGTGATCACCCCCGGATCGCGGGGAGTCCCCGGCCCGGGTTCACATCGCCTGGAAGGCGAAGATCAGACCACGCGCACGGACTCGGCCTGCGGGCCCTTCGGGCCCTGCGTGACCTCGAAGGAGACCGTCTGGTTCTCCTCCAGGGTGCGGAAGCCGGCGGCGTCGATGGCCGAGTAGTGGACGAAGACGTCGGGTCCACCCTCGGACGGCTCGATGAAGCCGAAGCCCTTCTCCGAGTTGAACCACTTCACGGTGCCCTGTGCCATGTTCCTGCTCCATCCTGGTAGCTGGTCGGTTCCGGTGCCAGGTCCGGCACCGGGGTCGCGGATCTCAGACGGCGACTACTCCAGCTACTCCCAAGACAGCAGCTCGCCCGCATCAGCACTCCTGCGAGCGTGCGAAAAACACGAACCCAGAAACAACGACCGCCATCGAGAATACACGTCGGCCCGCGGAGGTCCGAGCCCTCGACCGCCCCGCCCGCGCCGCGCACCAGGCGGAGGCCGGTCTCCGCTGCGGATTCAGCCCGTGGCGAACCCCCGATCGTGGCGGAGAACACCGCCCGCCGAGCCGCGATCCGCGCTCCCCCGGGCGGCTCGGGACCCCCGGCTAAGATCGCCGCGTGCCGCCGACAGGCGCGGACGCCGGGCCCGCGGATCGTCCGCCGCGGCGCGGAAGGAGCACGGATGCGCATCCCGCCGAGCGCGCCGCGGCCGCTGAACCCGATGGCCGCCGCCGGGTGCGGAGTGGTCTCGCTGGCCCTGTTCCTCGCGATCCCGCTGGCCGGTGCCGCGGACCCGACGCTCGGCGACCTGCCTTCGCCCGGCGAGGGCCGGTGGTGGCTGCTGGGCGCGGTGCTGCTGGTGCAGGCGGTCACCGCGGTGCAGGTGAACCGCCGCCCCGAGGTGGTGCTGCCGCTGGTCGCCGGGGTTCCGCTGGTGGCGGCCTGGTTCGGTCCGAACGCGGCGTTCAGCACCACCGCGGTGACCTTGATCGCGTCGGTGTACCTCGCGGTCGTGGCCCGGATGCGGCGGCCGCGGGTCGTGCTGCCCGCCGCGTGGCTGCTGGTGGCGACCGCCCAGGCCTGCAACGAGGTGCGCGGCGGAGCGCTGACGGTGCCGGAGGCGCTGCTGGCCGGGCCGGCGCAGGCGCTGGTCGTCGTCGGGCTGCCGCTGCTGGCCGGGTCCGTGGTCGCGGCGCAGCGGGACGCCCGCGACGCCCGCGAGCAGGAGGCGCGGGCGCTGCGGCGCGAGCAGGGCGCGCTGCTGGAGGCCGCGGTGTCGCAGCAGCGCGCCGCGATGTCCCGGGAGCTGCACGACATCGCCGCGCACCACCTGTCCGGGATCGCGCTGATGGCGGCGGTGATCGACCGCCGGATCGACTCGGACCCGGCGGCGGCGAAGGAGGCGGCCCGCGAGATCCGGCAGCAGAGCACCGCGGTCCTCGACGACCTGCGGCGGCTCGTCGGGCTGTTGCGGGAGGATCCGGGTGCGGAGTCGCCGGTCGCCGCGCTGGAGGCGGTGCCGGAGCTCGTCGCCCAGCGCCGGGCCACCGGTGCGGAGATCGACCTGGTGCTGCCCGAGTCGGGGACCGACGGCGTCGGCCCGCTCGCCCAGCTCGTCGCCTACCGCGCCGTCCAGGAGTCGCTGGCCAACGCGGCGGCGCACGCCCCGGGCGCGCGCTGCGCGGTGGAGATCGGCGCCCGGGACCGGGACCGCGTGCAGGTCGTCGTCCGCAACGGCGCCCCCGCCGCCGCGGGCGCGGGACCGGGCGGCGGGTACGGCCTGCTCGGCATGGCCGAGCGCGCCCAGCTCGTCGGCGCCGACCTGGACTACGGCCCCACTGCGGGCGGCGGCTGGGAAGTGCGCCTGCTGCTGCCCCGCGAAGACCCGTCCCCCGCGGCGTCCGCGCCGCCGACCCCGGAGGCAACGGCGTGATCCGCGTCCTCGTCGCCGACGACCAGCACCTGACCCGCGCCGGGCTGTCGGCGCTGCTGGGCGGCGAACCCGACATCGAGGTGGTGGGCCTGGCCCGCGACGGCACCGAGGCGCTGGCGATGGCCCGCGAACTGGCGCCCGACGTGGCGTGCCTGGACATCCGGATGCCGGGTCGCAGCGGCATCGAGGTGGCGGCCGAGTTGTGCGCCGCGGACGCCGACCCGCAGGTGGCGGTGCTGGTGCTGACCACGTTCGACCTGGACGACTACGTGTTCGGCGCGTTGGAGGCCGGCGCCTCCGGGTTCCTGCTCAAGGACGCGGAGCCGGACGCGATCGTCGGCGCGGTCCGCCAGGTCGCCGCCGGGCAGGGCACCATCGACCAGAGCCTGACCCGGCGGATCCTGCGCGAGTTCGTGCACCGCCGCCGCCTGCAACCGGTGACCGCGCGCCGGGCCGGGGACCTGCTCACCCCGCGGGAGCACGAGATCCTGCTGCTGCTCGCGCAGGGCATGTCGAACGAGGACATCGCCCGCGCCCTCGTCGTCGAGGTGTCCACGGTGAAGTCGCACCTGGCGCGGATGCTGCCGAAGCTCGGCGTGCGGTCCCGGTTGCAGGCGGTGGTGTGGGCGTACCAGAACCACGTGGTCGCGGTCCCGTGACCGGCTCCCCGGTCGCGGGCCGGGACAGGTGCCGGGGGGGGGGGGCCGCGGGGGCGCCCCCCCGGGCCCCCGGGGGGGGGCGCGCCCCCCCCCGGCCCCGGGGCCCCCCCCGGGCCCCGGGGCCTCCGGGGTCGTCAGCACGACGACACTCATCACCGGGGCCAACA
>NZ_JAIUKB010000047.1:0-28134 GCF_020176785.1 Saccharopolyspora sp. 6V
GGGGGGGGGCCCCCCCCCCCCCCGGCCCCCCGGCCGCCCCCCCCCCCCCCCGCGGGGGGGCGCCGGGGGGGCCCCGGGGGGGCCCGGGGGCCCCCCCCCCCCCCCGCACCCGCTGGGGCGCGACGAGCACCCGTCGGCCCGGGTCAACCCCGGTAACCGAGCCTGCCCTTGGTGCCGACCAGCACGAGCAGGGAGGCGACGACCGTCCCGGAGGCCATCGCGATCATCGCGAGGTCCACGTCGATCGTCGGGAACATCTCCGACCACACGAGCGTGGAGAAGTTGTTCGCGCTCACGTGCAGCAGCATCGACAGCGGCAGGCTCTCCCCGGTGCGGTTGAACACCCAGGTCATGACGATGTTGAACGAGATGCAGAAGACGGCGAACGCCACCGGCAGGGTCCAGTGCGCGTGCGGCCAGCGGCCCCATTCGGTGAAGAACAGCGGCAGGTGCCACACGGTCCACAGCGGGCCGAGCACCATCGAGCCGGCCAGCGGCCCGAACCGGCGTTGGAGGCGGGGCAGCGCGAAGTCCCGCCAGCCCGGTTCCTCCGCCAACCCCGTCGTGATCATCTGGATGAGCAGTCCGGGCACGTAGGCGGCGACCACCATCATCGACGGCGCGTGCACCTGCCCGCCGGAGAAGGCGTACCCGGCGGCCAGCATCGTCACCGGCACGCCCAGCAGCGTGATCGCGTACCAGTGCCAGCGGACCCGCCACCGCCACATCCGGCCGACCCAGCGGCGCAGCCCGGTGCGCCCGTCCGCGATCGCCGTCACCAGCAGCGCGGACCCGATCGGTCCGAGGTAGGCGCCGGGCAGCATGCCGAGGAGCTGGCTGGTGCCCAGCACCTCCGGGAAGCGGAAGTCCCACACCCCGATCCCGTTGCGGGACAGGATGTAGGGCACCCAGGCCGACCAGCTCAGGCCGTTGGCGAGCAGGAAGAAGCTCAGCATCGGGCGGCGCCGGATCAGTCCGCGCAGCCCCTTCGTCGGTTCCGCGGTCTCCCGCGTGGTGATGTCCTTCGTGGTCACGTACTGGAGCCAACCAGCGGAGCCCCGCCCGCTTCGAGCTCCGGAAGGTCGAACCCGGGCGCTGCCATCGAAAGTTGCAAGCGGGTGTCCACTGCGGACGGGCCGTCGGCCCGGACGTCCCGGGTCGTCGCGCTCGCGGTTGCCGGCGTCTCCAGCATGCTGTACATGTACCTACATGTATAAACAGGTCTCGCCAGGGAAACGGCAGCAGATCGTCGACACCCTCGCGCAGCGCATCCGCGACGGCCACTACCGGCTCGGCGAGAAGCTGGACGGGGAACTGCGCCTCGCCGAGGAGTTCGACGTCTCGCGCGGCACCGTCCGGCAGGCGCTCAACGAGCTCCAGCACCTGCGGCTCATCGCCACCGAGAGCGGGCGCGGCTCGTTCGTCATCTTCAACGGGCACCAGCTCAGCCAGGACCGCGGCTGGGCCCAATCGCTCGCCGACACCGGCAGCGAGATCACCGTCGCCGTCCTCGGCCTCGAACGCGTGGAGCGCGCCGACGTGCCGCTGCTGCCGCCCGAAGTGCGGCTCGACCGGGGCATCGCGATCCGCCGCGTCCGCATCCTCCGCTCCGCGGACGGCGTCGAACCGATCTCCTTCGAGCACTCCACCGTGCCCGCCGAAGGCACCCTCGAACAGCTGCCGGAGACCGGGCTGGTGAAGGGCTCGATCTCCCAGACCCTCGCGCAAGCCGGGTACCTGCTGACCCGCGGCACCCAGCGGGCGGACGTGCACTGGCTGGACGAGCGGGAAGCCGGGATCCTGCACCGCGAAGCGGGCAGCGCGTTCCTGCGCACCGCCCGCACCTCGTTCACCGACGACGGCCGGTTCGCCGAGCACGTCGTCTCGCTGCTCGACCCGCGGTACTTCACCCTCGCGCTGAACTTCGGCGACCAGCGATGAACGCCGAGCACGACCCGGCGTTCGACCGCGCGCACGGCGCCCTGCTCGGCCTCGCCATCGGCGACGCCCTCGGCATGCCCACCCAGTCGATGCCGCGGGACCTGGTGCGCGCGCGCTACGGCCGGATCGAGGACTTCGTCGACGGCGCGGCCGACCAGCCGATCGCGCCCGGCATGGCCGCGGGATCGGTCACCGACGACACCGACCAGGCGATGATCGTCGCGCGGCTGGTCGCGGACGGCGACGGGGGCATCGATCCGCACGCCTTCGCCGCGGAACTCATCGCCTGGGAGCAGGTGATGGTCGAGCGCGGCTCGCTGGACCTGCTCGGCCCCTCCACCAACGCCGCCCTGGCGAAGCTGCAGGCGGGCGCCCCCATCGAGGAGACCGGCCGCTACGGGACCACGAACGGCGCCGCGATGCGCATCGCCCCCGTCGGCATCGCGCACACCCCGGGCGAGCGCCTGCTCGACGCAGTCGTCGAAGCCAGCCGCGTCACCCACAACACCGGGCTCGGCATCTCCGCGGCCGCCGCGATCGCCGCCGCCGTGTCCGCGGGCGTCGACGGCGTGGACGTCCCCGGCGCGCTCGCGGCCGCCGCCACCGCGGCCCGCGACGGCGAATCGCGCGGGCACTGGGTGGCGGGCGGTTCGATCGCCGCCCGGCTGGAGTCCTTCCGCGCGCAGGCGCGGCGGCTCGGCACCGCGGAGTTCGCGACCTTCCTCTACGAGGTGGTCGGCACCTCGGTGCAGTCGCAGGAATCGGTCGTCGCGGCCCTCCTGCTCGTCGAACGCGGCGCCGACGACCCGTTCGCGGCGCTGTGCACCGCTGCTTCCCTCGGCGGCGACACCGACACCGTCGCCGCCATGGCCGGAGCGGTGCTGGGTGCCGTGCACGGCACCGCCGCCTTCCCCGCAGCGGCGGTCCACCGGGTCCTGGCGGTCAACGCCCTGGAACCGGCACCACTCGCGCGGCGGCTCCTCGCCGTGCGGCGATCGTCAACGGAGATGATGAGGTGACCCCTGTGTCCGAGACCGGATCCCCGGCGGCGAGCGCGCCGGAAGCACCCCCGGCCGGCGCGCTCGGAGCGGTCGAGCAGCGCGGCATCGAACCGGTGCCCGCCGCCGAACGCACCGGGAACCCGCTGCAGCTGTTCTGGGTGTGGTTCGCGGCGAACATCTCCGTGGTCGGTATGCCCCTCGGCGTCAGCCTCGTCGCCCTCGGCCTGTCCGCGTGGCAGGCGGTCGTCGTCGCGTTCCTCGGCTCGTTCGGCTCCTTCGCCGTCGTCGGCCTGATCTCCGTCGCCGGGCGGCGCGGCGGGGCGCCGAGCCTCACCCTGTCCCGCGCCGTGTTCGGCACCCGGGGCAACGCGGGGCCGACGGCGGTCGCGCTGGTGTCGCGGCTCGGCTGGGAGACGGTGAACACGTCCACGGCCGCGCTCGCGATCGTCACCATCGTCTCGCTGCTCGCGGGCACCGGCGGCGACGCGAAGTCCGCGCCGGTCGTCGCGGTCGTGGGCGTCGCGCTGTTCGTCGGCTTCACCGTCGCCGTCTCCGGGATGGGCCACGGCGCGATCCTCGTCGTGCAGAAGTGGTCCACCTGGGTCTTCGGGGCCGCGAACCTGGCGATCCTCGGCTTCCTGGTCGTCAACATCGACTGGGCCGAGGTCGGCCGCGCCCCGGGCGGGGACCTCGCCGCGGTCCTGACCGGCATCGGGACCATCGTCGCGGGCACCGGCATCGGCTGGGCGAACTCCGGGGCCGACATGGCGCGCTACCAGGCGCCGAGCGTGCGCGCGGTGCCGCTGGTGATGTCCGCGTCGGCCGGTGCCGGCATCCCGCTGGTGATCATGATCGGCATGGGGTCGGTGCTCGGCTCGTCCGATCCGGCGATCGCCGCGTCCGCGAACCCGCTGGACGCGATCCGGGACACGCTGCCGCTGCCGGTCGCCGTGGGCTACATGCTGATCTCGTTCGTCGGGCTGCTGCTGTCGAACCACCTGTCGGTGTACTCGGCGGGGCTGACCACGCTCACCCTCGGGCTGCGGGTGAAGCGGGTGTACGCGGTGATCGTGGACGTGGTGGTCACGACGGTCGCCTCGCTGCTGTTCCTGCTGGTCGCGGACGGGTTCTACGGGCCGTTCACCACGTTCATCTCGCTGCTGGCGGTGCCGATCTCGGCGTGGGTGGGGATCTTCCTCGTCGACATGCTGCGGCGCCGCGAGTACGACCCGGTGGCGCTGCTGGACCTGACCCCGCGCAGCGCCTACCACTACCGCGGTGGGGTGCGGTGGGCCGCGTTCGGCCCGTGGCTGGCCGCCATCGTCTTCGCCGCGCTGTTCATGCAGGTCACGCCGGGCGATGTCCCGTGGTACACCGGGCCGCTGCACGAGACCTGGATCGGGGTGAACGGCATGGCGTGGCTGGCGGCCGCCGCCGTCGGCGGGCTGCTGTACGCGGCGTTCGGCCTGCGCTCCGCGGCGGGTCCGCGATGAGCGGGCGCGTCATCCACACCGGGCAGGGCGTCGTGGACCTGGTGCTGCGGGTTCCCGCGGTGCCCGCGCCGGGCGGTGACGTGTTCGCCTCCGGGCACGAGTTCCTCGCCGGTGGAGGGGTGAACGTCATGCTCGCCGCCGCGCGCGACGGGGCCCGCGTCGTGTACGCGGGCGGGCACGGGACCGGGCCGTTCGGGGACGTGGTGCGCGCGGCGCTCACCGCCGAAGGGGTCGAGCTCACCGCACCGGCCGATCCGCGCCGGGACACCGGGTTCAGCATCGCGCTCGTCGACGACGGCGCGGAGCGGACGTTCGTCTCCACCGCCGGGGCGGAGTCCGAAGTGGACGCCGAGCAGCTGCGCCGCACCGCACCGGGCGACGCGGACGTCGTCTACGCGTCCGGCTACTCCCTGGTGCACGACGCCAACCGCGCCGCGCTGCTGGAGTGGTTGCCCACCGCCCCTGGCCGCGTCGTCGTCGATCCCGCCCCCGTGATCGGCGACGCCGACCTCGACGCGGTGCGCGTGCTGCTGGACCGCGCCGACGTGTGGACCACGAACGAGCGGGAGGCGCGGATCCTGCTGCGGCGCTTGGGATCCGAGTCCGCGGACGACGCGGCCGGAGTGGCGGCGGCGCTGGCCACCACCACGGGCCGCACCGTGGTGCTGCGCGCCGGACCGCGCGGTGCGCTGCTCACCCGGCCCGGTGGTGACGTGCTGCTGTGCCCCTCCCCCGCGGTCGACGCGGTGGACACCAACGGTGCGGGCGACGCGCACGCCGGGGTGATGACGGCGCGGCTGGCCGCCGGAGCGGACCTCGAATCCGCGGTCCGGCGCGCGAGCATCGCCGCCGCGATCGCGGTCACCCGCTCCGGTCCCGCCACCGCGCCCACCGCCGCCGAGGTCGATGCGGTGGTCCGCGCCTCGATCGCCGGCGGCTAGGCCGGGCGCGGCCGGGTCAGCAGCCGAGGCGGGTCGCGAGCTCGGCGGCCGAGGTGGCGGCGATGTCGCAGGTGACGTCGGCCGCGCGGTCCGCCTCGCGGTGCGGCCCCTTCTCGCCGGGCCGTTCCAAGAACGCGGTGCGCAGCCCGGCTGCGCGCGCCCCGTCCACGTCCCAGCGGTGCGCGGCGACCAGCAGCAGCTGGTGCGGTGCGACGTCCAGCAGGCGGGCGGTCGTCAGGTAGGCGGCCGGGGACGGCTTGTAGCTGCGGGCGAGCTCGGCTGAGGTGATCGCGTCGAAGGTCAACCCCGCTGCCTTGACCAGGTCGGTCAGCAACCGGAAACCGCCGTTGGACAGCACCACCACGGTGTAGCGGGCCCGCAACCGCGCCACCAGGTCCGCGCTGTCCGGCCAGGCGGGCAGCCGGTGCCAGGCGCGCACCAGCCGGGCCCGGTCGTCCTCACCCATCGCGCCGGCGACCCCGTGCTCGGCGAGCAGGTCGTCCAGCGATTCTCGGTGCAGCGCGTCCAGGTACGCCCACTCGCGTTCCCCGCGGTCGACCCGCGCCATCGCGGGCAGGTAGCGCCCCCGCCAGCTCTCGGCGAACGCGGCGGGATCGAGCTCGACCCCGCGATCGGCGAACACCGCGCCGACCTGCTCGGTGATGCCGCTGTACCAGTCCACCGCGGTGCCGAAGATGTCGAACGCCACCACGCGCACGTCGTCGAGCATGCCGCCTCCTCGCCGGTCGTCCCGAGTTCGCTGACCCGTCAGTGACACCACGTGGCAGCGCTCGGCGCAAGCGGTGCCCGACCGCTCGACGTGGCGGCCGCGCGGCGACACCACCGCGGAGCAGGCCGTTCGGCGGGCGCCGCCACCGCACCGACCTGCCGCGGAGCTACCGGTCGCGGGTGCCGCGGCGCAGTTCGGCGACGAACTCCACCGCGGGCGCGGAGGCGTTCTCCGCGGTGGCGACGGCGATGCTGCGGGTCAGCGCCGGGGTGCACGGCACGTGCCGCACTCCGGGCGGGCAGGGCGTCCGCGCGATGCGCGGGATGAGCGCGACGGCGAGGCCCGCGGCGACCGCGGACAGCTGCGTCGCGTAGTCGGTCGCGCAGTAGGGCACCTCGGCGTCGATGGAGTGCGCGCGCAGCGTCTGCACCAGCGCTTCGTGCGCTTCGGTGCCCGGCGGCGAACTGGCCCACCGCTGCCCGCGCAGTTCGCCGAGGTGCACGGCGGGCCGCTGCGCCAGCGGGTGGCCGTCGGGCACGGCGAGCCGGACGTCCTCGGCGAGCAGTTCGGTGAGCGCGACGCCGGGCGGCATCCGGGCCGGCAGGCTCGTCCAGCTCTCCAGCACCACGGCGTCCAGCCGTCCGGCCCGCAGCGCGGGGATCAGCTCGATGACCTCGCCGTCGCGCACGCTCGGACTCACCCGCGGGTGCTGCCCGGTGAGCGCGCGCAGCGCGTCGTGCACGAAGGAGCGCAGCGCGCTGGGCACCGCGCCGACGCGCAGCGGCCCGATGAGCTGCTCGTGGAAGTCGGCGAGGTCCCGCTCCGCGTCCCGCACCGCGGTCGAGGCGGTGCGCGCGGCGGCGGCGAGCACGTGCCCGGCGGCGGTGAGCCGGATGCCGCGGCCGTCGGGTTCCACCAGCCTGCAGTCGATCTCCCGCTCCAGCTTGCGCACGTGCTGCGACACCGCGGGCCGCGTGAGGTGCAGCGCCTCCGCCGCGGCGGTGATCGACACGTGTTCGGCGACCGCGGCGAACACCCGCAGCCGTTCCCAGCTCATCACGTCAGTAAGGCTAACGCGTGCGGGTAAGAACTGGTCAATGGTGCTACTCGGTCTCGGCTGCGACCGTGGAAGCCATGGTCACCGATCGCACGGCACCCTCCCCCGTCCGCAGCCGAGCCGCCCGGCCGGTCGCCGCCCCGGTGCTGCTGGTCGTGGCGGGAGCGGGCTGCCTGTCCGGGTCGGCGCTGTTCGTGAAGCTCGCCGAGGTCGGGTCGGGCACCGCGGCGTTCCTGCGCTGCGCGATCGCGCTCGTCGCGCTGGTGCCGCTGGCGGTGCGCGAGCACCGCGGGCACGGCCCGCTGGAGCCCGCGCTGCGGCGCTGGGCGGTGGCCTCGGGCGTCCTGCTCGGGCTGGACTACGTGCTGTGGACGCAGAGCATCCTCGACGTGGGCGCGGGGATCGCGACGGTGCTGAACAACGTGCAGGTGCTCGCGTTCCCGCTGCTGGCGCTGGTGTTCGGCGGCACGCCGATGGAGCGGCGGTTCCTGTTCGCCTGCCCGGTGATGCTCGCGGGGATCGCGCTGACCAGCGGCCTGCTCGCGCCGGGCGCGCAGGCGGCGCACCAGGGGCGCGGGGTGCTGCTGGGCGTGGCGTCCGGGGTCGCCTACGCCGGCTACCTGCACCTCAACCGGTTCTCCGGGCACCGCAGCCCGCGGCACGTGGTGACGCCGGTGTGCCTGGCGACGGCGGCCGCCGCGGTGGTCACCGGTGGAGTCGGGGCGGTGACCACGGGGATCACCGTGGACCTCCCGGCGACGTCCTGGCTGTGGCTCGTGCTGCTGGCGCTGGTGGGGCAGGTCGCCGCGTGGCTGCTGCTGGCGGCGGGCGGTCGCGGGCTCGCGCCGGGCACGTCGGCGTCGCTGTTGCTGCTGCAGCCGGTCCTCGCGGTCGGGTTGGGCGTGCTGGTGCTGCGCGAGTCGCCGACCGCGGTGCAGCTCGCGGGGTGCGCGACCGTCGTGGCCGCCGTCTGGTTCGCGAACCGGCCGTCCACTTCGGACATATGACCTCGCGGCGGATTCGAGTCCACATCGGACGGACGGCTGCCGCCGACCGTCCCACCAGGTGGACCGACGACGGCCGCCACCGGCACCCGTCCCGGTACGATCGGCGACAGGTGCGGGCCGGAGCTCGCCGGAACCGGATTCCGCTGCCAGCGCGGGGAATTCGACGTGCGGACCCCGCCGCGGACGGGCTCGTCCCGTGCGGCGGAACACGAGAGGACCCTGAGATGACGACGACGTGCCCGACCGCGAACCGGGAGGTCCAGCGGCCGAACGACACGACGATCCGGTACGCGGCCACCGGCCCGGCCGACGGACCGGTCCTGGTCCTCGTGCACGGCTGGGGCTGCGACCGCACCGATTTCGACGCCCTGATCGGCTTCCTCCCCGGCCACCACCGCGTCCTCGCCGTCGACCTCGCCGGGCACGGCGAATCCCGGTCCGCGCGGGAGGACTGGACGGTGGCGGAGTTCGCCCGCGACGTCGCGGCCGTGCTCGCCGCCGAATCCGTGGACACCTGCGTCGTGGCCGGGCACTCGATGGGCGGCGCGGTGGCCGTCGAGACCGCCCGGCTGCTGCCCGCCGTCGTCACCCGCGTGGTCGCGCTCGACGCGCTGCACTACCTGGCACTGTTCCCCGCCCAGCAGGAGCAGCAGGTCGACGCGGTCGTGCGCGCGTTCCACGAGGACTTCGCCGCGGCCACGCGGGCGATGGTCGCCAGCGGCTCCCCCGAAGGCACCGATCCCGCGGCGCAGGAGGCCTACTTCGAGCGCATGGTGGCCGTGCCCCGGCAGGTGGGCCTGGGCGCGATCGAAGGCCTGGTGCGCTGGGACATGGATTCCGCGCTGCGCGAGGTCCGGCAGCCGATCACGGTGTTCGCCGTCCGCGAGATCCTCGTGCCGGAGGCCGTCGAGCGCTACGGCGACCGCCTCCGCATCGTGCCCGTCGACCTGGGCAGCCACCACTTCCACGTCGAATCCCCGCAGGCCACGGCCGCCCTGCTCGCCGACGCCTGACCGGCACCGCCCGCTGCGGATCCGCACCCCCTCCGGCCGCCGGCCCTGCCACCGCCACGGCACGCCGCCGAGCCGAGCAGGATCGGGCTTCGCACTCGACCGCGACACCGCGTTCACCCTCAGGGGTGGTCGGCTAGCCGGGGCCCGTGCCTCGGCCGGAATCGATCGGCCCGCTCGTCGTCGGCCCCGGCGCCAGCACGCCCTGCACCGCGTTCCCGACGAGCGCGACCAAGGTCTCCCGCCCCGCTCCGGTGAGCGCGGGCACGCCGACGATGCCGCGCCCCACCACGAGCCCGACGAGCATCGACGACGCGACGCCCGCCCGGAGTTCCGCGTCATCGACGGCGCTGGACGCGGTGGCGGCAACGATCAGCCGTTCCTGCAAGAACTCGCGCAGCTGCTCGTTGGCCCGGTCGTCGACGATGGCCGCCCGGAGCATGGCCATGAGCGGCTCCGAGCTGCGCGCGTCCTCCTCCCACACCGCCAGGAACGCCCGGACGACGCGTTCGCCGAGGCCGTCGTCGCCCCCTTCGAACGCGGCGCTGAAGCGCTCCAGGGCGTCGGCGGGGACGGACATCACCGCGGCGAACAACCCGCTCTTCGACCGGAAGAACTGCATGACCAGCGAGGCGTCGACCCCGGCGTCGGCCGCCACCCGCCGGATCGTGGTCGCGGCGAAACCGTCGGCCGCGAACCGGGCGCGGGCCGCATCGAGGACGGCCTGCCGGGTCGTGTTCGCCCCCGGCCTGCGTCCGCGGCGCGACGCTGCGGCGGGATTCGGGTGTTCGGTCATACCGGGAAGGTACCGGCCGAATCCTGATATCAACATCTGTTGAGTTCCTGCTCGGGCGGACCTACGCTCGCGGTGGCGCCGGCGCCCGCCCCGGGGACACGAGACGTGAGGAACTCACCATGAGCGACGAGCCGAAGATCTTCATGCCGTCCCACCCACTTCCGAGTGACAGGCGCGGCGCCCTCAGCGACTTCGACCCCGGTACCCGGACCCTGCCCGCCGGCTCCCGGATCGCGCCGCCCTTCCGGCCGCTGCCGGTCGACGTCGTGCTGGAGAAGGACGTCGCGGTCGCGTTGCGGGACGGGGTGACGATCTACGTCGACGTGCTCCGCCCCACCGGCGCGGAACCGGTGCCGGTGCTCGTCGCGTGGAGCCCGTACGGGAAGGGCCAGGGCACCTCCGCCAGCGTGCGGGGCGTGTTCGGCATGGTCGGGCTGGACGACGGGATCGTGTCCGGCCTGGAGAAGTTCGAGGGCCCCGACCCGGCGTACTGGTGCGCGCAGGGCTACGCGATCTGCAACCCGGACGTCCGAGGCGTGGTCGACGGCGGGGGCGACAGCGTCCTGTGGGACCGCCAGGAGGGCCGGGACTGCTACGACCTGATCGAATGGCTGGCCGTCCAGGACTGGTGCACCGGCAAGGTCGGGATGAGCGGCACCTCGTACCTCGCGGTGTCGCAGTGGTTCACCGCGGCCGAGCAGCCCCCGCACCTGGCGGCGATCAACCCGTGGGAAGGCGTGAGCGACGTCTACCGCGATCTGGTGCGGCGCGGCGGCATGCCCGACACCGGATTCGCCCGGCAGCTCCGGGACAACAGCTTCTTCGGCCGGAACCGGAAGGAGGACATCGTCGCCGAGGCCGAGCGCTACCCGCTCATGAACGAGCTGTGGGAGAACAAGATCCCGCGCTTCGAGCGGATCACCGCGCCGGCCTACGTCGTGGCCAGCTACTCGAACACGCTGCACACCGCGGGAACGTTCCGCGCCTGGCGTCGGATGGCCTCGGAGGACAAGTGGTTGCGCGTGCACAACTCCCAGGAATGGCCCGACTACTACGACGAGGACAACCGCGAGGACCTGCGCAGGTTCTTCGACCACTTCCTCAAGGGCGCGGACAACGGGTGGGAGCGGACGCCGCGGGTGCGCTACTCCGTCCTCGACCTCGAAGGCGGGGACCGGGTGAACCTCCCCGCGGAGCAGTTCCCGCCTGCGGACGTGGTGCCGACGAAGTACTACCTCGACAGCCGCTCGCGCGCCCTGACCACGGAGGCACCATCAAGCGAGGCCGCGGTGGAGTACGACGTGGAGTCGAAGCCCGGATCGGTCTCCTTCCTCATCCGCTTCGAGGAGGAGACCGCCCTGGTCGGCTACCCCGAGGCGCGGCTGCGGGTCGAGGCGAAGGGCGCCGACGACATGGACCTGTTCGTGCTCGTCCAGAAGCTCGACGCCCACGGCACTCCCCTGCAGAACTTCACGGTGCCCAACCAGGGCGCGCTCGCGCACGACATCACCGAGCACGGCGCCTCGATCCTGCGGTACAAGGGATCCGACGGGCGCCTGCGCGTCTCGATGCGCCACCTCGACGAGGCGCTGTCGACCGATGCGGTGCCCGCGCACAGCTTCGACCGCGTCGAGAAGCTCTCCCCCGGCGAGGTCGTCGACGTCGAGATCGACCTGCTCCCGGTCGGCCTCGCCTTCCACCCCGGCGAGCAGCTCCGCTTCATCATCAGCGGCCGCAACCTGCTCGGGACGATGATGCCCGGGATCCGCGAGTACACCCCCGCGAACGCCGGGGTGCATGTCATCCACACCGGCGGCGAGCACGCCTCCTACCTGCAACTGCCCGTCCAGGAGCAGTAACCGGAGGACCCCACGACGTCCGGCGCGGACGCCGACACCACGACCGCCGGAACCGGCCGGTCCGAGAGGACGACGATGAACACGACGACCATCACCGACGTCCGGCTGCTCCGATCCTCCGGGGCGGCCGAGGCGTTCGACGTCAGCTTCGCGGGCGAGGCGATCTCCGCGGTCGAGCCCGCGGGCACCGCGCCCGCCGGCGGCGAGGTCGTCGCAGGGCGCGGCCGGACGCTGCTGCCCGGGCTCATCGACACCCACGTCCACCTGCTCGAACGCGCGCACCTGGCAGCGGCGGCGCGCGCCGGCGTGACGACCGTCGCCGACCTCGGCACCCACCCGGACGAGCTCGTCGACCGGCTGCGCGCCGAGGAAGGCGTGTCCGCTCTGCTCAGCGCCGGATCGGCCGCCTCGGCCCCCGGCGCAGATGGGCTTCCCTGCGGAGAGCGGGGTGTCCGGGCCGGACGACGCCGAGCGCTACCTGGCGTGGCGCGTGGCGGCGGGCTCCGACCTGATCAAGATCATCATCGAGGATCCGGCCATCACCGACGTCCCGGCGCTCGCCCCGGACGCGCTCGCCGCGCTGGTCGCCGGCGCCCACGCGCGGGGCCTGCGCACCGTCGCGCACGTCGTCACCGCCGACTCCTTCACCCGCGGGCTCGACGCCGGTGTCGACGTGCTGACCCACGCACCGATCGACCGGCCACTGCCCGAGCCGACCGTGCGGCGGATGGTCGAGAACCGCACGATCGCCTCGCCGACGCTCGTGATGATGCGCGGCGTGACCCGGGCCCGGTTCGGCGACCGCGCGGACGAGGCGTTCGGCGCCGCGGTCGAGAGCGTGCGGCGGATGCACGCGGCAGGCGTGCCGATCGTGGCCGGGACGGACGCCAACGCCGCGCCGGGATCGCCGGCCCCCGTCGCCCACGGCAGCTCGCTGCACGACGAGCTCCAGCTGCTCGGCGAAGCGGGCCTCTCCCCCACCGAGGCGCTGATCTCCGCGACGAGCGGCGCGGCGGCGGCGCTGCAGCTGGACGACCGGGGAACGGTCACCCCCGGGCGGCGCGCGGACCTGCTCCTCGTGGACGGCGACCCCACCGAAGACCTGGCGGCGGCCCGCACGCCCGCCGGGGTCTGGGTGGCCGGGCGGCAGGTCGTCTGACGCGGCGAGCCGGGCACCGCGGCGGTGTTCCGCGACCCCGGCCCCGCGGCGGATCCACCGGCACCCGAAGGAGAACGCACATGGCACGAGTCCACATCGGACCGGGAACCGTCGCGGGCGCCGAGCACGACGGCGTCTTCCGGTTCCTCGGCATGCCCTACGCCGCACCACCGGTCGGCGAGCTGCGGTGGGCACCACCGGCTCCGCCCGCGGCCTGGGACGGCGTCCGCGACGCCACGGCCTTCGGTCCGCCCGCCGTGCAGATCGCCGACATCGGGATCGACTTCGGGGCCCCGCAAAGCGAGGACTGCCTGCACCTCAACGTCTGGAGCACCACCCTGGACCCGGAGGACCGCCGGCCGGTCATGGTCTGGATCCACGGCGGCGGCTTCCTCGGCGGTGCCTCGTCCATGCCGGAGTACTCCGGTGCGGACCTGGCGCGACGCGGCGTCACCGTCGTGTCGTTCAACTACCGGCTCGGCGCGTTCGGCTTCCTCAGCCACCCCGACGCCGGTGCCAACGCCGCAGTGCTCGACTGGGTCGCCGCGTTGCACTGGGTCGCGGCCAACATCAGCGCCTTCGGCGGGGACCCGGACAACGTGACGATCTTCGGCCAGTCCGCCGGTGCCGCCGCGGTCCGCGCGCTGCTGTCCGCTCCGGCGGCCCGCGGCCTGTTCCACCGGGCCATCGCGCAGAGCGCCGGCTTCGAGGACTACGCCGTGCCCCCTTCGCCGTCCTACGACCGGATCACCGACGCGAGCGAGGAGATGTTCGACCGGCTGGGCACCCGGGACCTCGACGAACTGCGCCGCCTGCCCGCGCAGCAGGTGCGCGAGGCCTCGTTCGCGCTGGCGGGAACACCACCGGCCGGGCAGCTGCACACGCCCGCCAACCTCGTCTGGTATCCCACGACCGACGGCGCGGTCGTCGCGGACGGCTTCGCCGGCCGGCCCCGCGACGTGCCCGTCCTGTTCGGGTGGACGCAGCACGAATCGCGGTTCTTCCACCGGCCCGCGGGCCAGTACGCGCGCCCCGACCTCGATCCGGCCGAGATCTACACCCCGGAGGTACTCGCCACCATGACCCGCGCCCTGGCCGGCTCCCGCGCGGACGAGGTGCTGGCCCGCTTCGGCGCGGACGGACGCGCGCCCTACGACGCGCTCACCGAGCTCACCACCGACGCCATCTGGGCGGAACCGGCGTGGGAGACCTACCAGCGCTTCGCCGGGCTGGGTCGAACGGCGTACGCGTACCGCTTCGCCCGCGTCGCACCGGGCGCCCGCCGCTCGGGACTGCTCGCCGCCCACATGTCCGAGCTCCCCTACCTCTTCGGCCTGCCCACCGGCGGGGACGAGTACGACGAGGTCGATGCGGCGGTGTCCGACACCGTGCGGCACGCCTGGACCGAGTTCGCCCGCACCGGCGTCCCGCGGTACGGGGACGGCACGGCGTGGCCGAGCTGCGATGCGGCGGCACCCCGCCTCACCGTCATCGGCGACGACGCGCGCAGCGCACCGGTGCACCTCGGCCCGGTCGCCGCGGCGATCAACTCGACCCGGGAGCCGAACCGCGACCGGTAGGCACGATCCGGTACGGCGGCGGGAACCCCGGTTCAGGACCGGGTCAGGACGATGCGCTTGCTGCTGTCGGCCGGCTTCGCCCAGGCGCGTTCGACGTCGTGGAGCGGGATCGGGTCGGCGTCCACGGCGAAGGTGCCGCGGGCGATCTCCGCCAGCACCTCCGGGGCCGCGGCCGCCATCTCCGCTCCGCTCAGCGAGCCCTGCCCGCTGCCGATCACGTCGATCCGCGAGGACCGCAGCGCCCCGGCGGGCAGCGCCGCCCGAGACCCGGCCGTCTCGCCGAGGTTGATCCAGGTCAGCGGGCGTGCCGGTTCGGGCCGGGCGGAGAGCAGCGCACCCATCGTCGTGACCGCCGGTTCGCCCCAGAGGAAGTCGAGGACCACGTCGACGTCCGGGGGTGGCGGGTCGCCGATCAGGGCCGTCCCGGTGGCGCCGCGCACCGCGGCCAGCCGTTCCGGGTCGCGCCCCACGGCGGTCACCTGCGCGGCGCCGAACAGCCGGGCCACCGCCACGGCCATCCGCCCGGTGCCACCGGTCGCGCCGAGCACCAGGACGTTCTTGCCCGGTTCCAGCGCGATCCGCCGCGTCAACGCGAGCCAGGACGCGATCACGCAGTTCATCGTCGCCGCCACCGCCACCGGGTCGGCCCCGTCGGGGAGGACGATGCTGCGCCGGGTGTCGATGACCGCTTGTTCGGCCATCGAACCGCTCCGGCCCCCGAAGATCGCGAAGAACCAGAGCCGGCCGTCCGGACCGCGCCCCACACCGTCGAGGCCCGGCACCAGGGGCAGCTCGTCGGGGGAGCTCGTGTAGTGCGAGCCGTCGGCCTGCATCCGGACTCGCGGATGGAGCCCGGCGGCCAGGACGTCGACCACGATCTCGTGCTCCTCGGTCGCTCGCGGGGAGGGCGTGTCCGCGTACCGGGGGCCGGTGCCGTACGCCGTGACCACTGCAGCTTTCATTCTCGGAAGTCCTTCCAGAGGTGGGAACGCGGACGAATGTCCGGAGGGAGGGAACCGGGTCCGCGCGTCGTGGGCGGTCCCTCGCCGTCATGATCGAAACGCTAAGCGGGCGCGGAGGTGCCGCCTATGCTCGAAGAACCGAGTTCTGTTCGCGATCGTCCGGAGGGCCGATGGATCCGCTGAGCGAAGTGCTGTCGCTGCTCCGGCCGCGGAGTCCGAGGACGGCCGAGGTCGACGCGGGCGGCGCGTGGGCGATCGAGCTCGACGACCTAGCCGGGCAGATCAAGTGCTACGCCGTCGTCGAGGGCTCGTGCCGGCTGACGGTCGAGGGCGGATCCGCAGAGCTGCCCGAAGGCGCCTGCTTCGTCATGCCGACCGGCCGCGGCGCCGTCATCGGCAGCGGACCGGACGTCGAACCGGCACTGGCCTCCGAAGTGCTCGGCCCGGCCCGCAGCGGGAGGGTCATCACCTACCAGGGCGGCGGCACTCGCGTGATCGGTACGCGGTTCGAGTTCGACAGTCCGAACGCGCCGGTGCTGCTGCGGTCGATGCCGACCCTCATGCGGGTCGACGCGTCCCGTGATCGTGCCCGGCTGCGCGGCGCGATCGAGCTCATGGCCGAGGAGGTCCGCGAGGCACGCCCGGGCTCGCACCTGGTCGCGCAGCAACTCGCCCACCTGATGCTGGTCCAGGCGCTGCGGCTGCACCTGGCCACTCGGTCCCCGGACGACGTCGGTTGGTTCGCCGCCCTGGCCGATCCCCGGTTGAGCGCCGCGCTGGAGGCCGTGCACGCCGACCCCGCCCACCCGTGGACCGTGCAGAAGCTCGCCGCCCGGGCCGGCATGTCCCGCACGACGTTCGCCGAGCACTTCCGGGCCCGCGCGGGCGAGACCCCGATCGCTTACCTGACCCGGTGGCGCATGATCCTGGCCGGCGAGAAGCTGCGCACCGGCGAGGACACGATCGCCCGGATCGCGAGCTCCCTGGGCTACCACTCCGAGCACGCCTTCAACGCGGCCTTCAAGCGGGAGGTGGGGGTTCCGCCCGGGCGCTACGCCCGCGCCGCCCGACCCGATCGGAACTCCGAGCGGGCCGCGGACGGCTGAACCACCGAGGATTCGTCCCGCCCACGACGCGCGGATCGTCGAGGTGGTCGACTTCCCGCACGGCTCGCACTCGGCGGCACGACAACGTCCACAAGGGACGGACACTCCGGCGACACCTCGACCCCGAGGCGGAAGAGGTGGTCGCGTTCGGCATCGGTGAGCTCGAACACCCGGGACAGCGCGATCATGAGTGGACGGCCACCCCGAACGGGGAGACCTCCTTCCGCGGAGAACCGATTCGAACGAAGTCCACAGTGGACGAATTCGGCCGAAGCCGAGAAGATCAGCCGCCGCGGCCGACGAGCACGTCGCCGTCGAGCGGCTCCCCCAGCCGCGGCGCTCGACCAGGTCGCCGCGTCGGACCGGTCACCTGCCACGAGCGCACGTGGCCGGGGCGAACCCGGCCACCGAGCGGCTCAGGCCTCGGGCCGCAGACCGCGCATCAGCACGTCGAGCAACCGGCCGGCCCTGGCACCGTGCTCGGGGAGGGGCGCGACGGTGAAGATGCCGATGAGACCGGCGGCCACGTCCTCGGCCGCGACGTCGCCGCGCAGTTCACCTGCCGCGTCGCCGGCGCGAAGCACCTCTTCGATCGCCGCGATCAGGTCGGCGTGGGTCCGGGCGTGCGCGATCTCGCCGGACTCGATCATGGCGAGCAGCGTGCCCAGCATGCCGTTCTTGGTCGCGACCCAGCCCCCGAACAGGTCCATCCAGCGCCGCAACGCCTCGGCCGGGGGCAGCTCCGCGAGCAGCCGGCGGGCGCCGTCGGTGAGCCGCTGGACCTGATCGCCGTAGACCGCGGCGACCAGGTCCTCGCGGGTGGGGAAGTGCCGGTAGAGGGTGGCGATGCCGACCCCGGCTTCGCGCGCGACCTCCCGCAGCGACGGTTCGGCCTCGGCGGACGCGAAGACGCGGGTGGCGACCTCGAGGAGCTGCCTGCGGTTGCGGGACGCGTCCGCTCGCGGCGCGCGGGTGCCTGACCTCTTCAAAACGGAACACGCTCCGGTTGTGCTACGGTTCGACGAAACGGAGCATAGTCCGCTTCCCGTCCGCACCCCTCCCCGGAGTCCGATCAGCATGAGCACGTCCACCAGGACCAGCAGAGCCGTCCAGTTCGTCGAATCCTTCGGAGGGCCCGCGGCCCTCGACCTGCGCGAGGTGCCCGTCCCGGAGGTGGCAGCGGGACAGGTCCGCGTCAGCGCGGCCGGGCTGAACCCGATGGACTGGTTCATGACCTCGGACGCGGACGCCGCCGCCCGCTTCGGACTGAGCTTGCCGTGCGGGTTCGGGAACGACTACGCGGGCGTCGTGGACGAGGTGGGCGACGGGGCCCGCGACGGGAACGGCGTCCGGTTCGAGGTCGGCGACCGGGTGTTCGGAGCCGCCGCTGGCTCCCGACGGCATCACCGCGGCCGTGGACCTGCACGGCACGGACGTGATCGCGGTGGCGCGCGAGCTCGGCGCACCCGGCTCCCGGCTGACCACGATCGCCGCCGTCGTGACGGCGTCCTCCCGGCGAACGGTGCCAACGCCGCTCCCGGCGCCATCGAGGAGATCGCCCGCCTGGCCGCGGAAGGCCTGCTGCGCGTGCCCATCGCGGCGACCTTCCCCGTCGAGGAGGTCCGCGCCGCCGTCGAGCTGCAGGCGGGACGGCACGTGCACGGCAAGGTCGTCGTCGACCTCCCCTGAGGGGCGCAACCGCCACGAGGTGGCCGCAGACCGGCTTCGAACCGACGCCCCGCGCTCGCGCGGATGCCGCGCTCCCCCCGGCCCACGGCGCTCGCACGGTCCGATGAAGCCACGCCGGAGCAGGGACCCGCGAGGCCGTCCGGAGGCGGCCCGCAGCGGCCGCCGAGATCACCCGCGCCCCGACCCGGATCTACCGCAGCGCTCTCACGGCGCGACCAGGACGCCTAGCGCCCTTCATCCTCATTCCGCCAGGAATGACGCGCGGGGTCGGCGACGATGGCGTTGAGGGCGGCGATGTGGCGCCGGTACGCCTGCCGCCCGGCCGGGGTGATGCGGTACCAGGTGGCGCCGCCTCTGCCTCGCCCGGTCTTCTTGACCTTGACGTAGCCGGCGTGCTCCAGCGTGTTCATCTGCTTCGACAGGTCCGAGTCGCTGATGCCGAGGTGGTCGCGCAGGAAGCCGAAGTCGGCGTGCTCACCGCCGGCCAGGACCGACATCGCCGCCAGGCGTTTGGGAGCGTGGATGACGGCATCGAGGTCGGAGAGATTCATCCCTCGCCCTCGACCCGTCGGCGGGTCCGCGCCGCTGCGTGTTCGTACGCCTTCTCGTACCACAGCAGCCCTCCCGTGACGCCCACGAACGTCACAGCCGCCGCCACGACACCACCGGCGAACACGGCGAGCAGCGCGATGGTGGCCGTCAGGACCGCCGCGCCGATCAGGTAGGCCCTGATGGCGGGCTTGAACTCCGCCGGTGCACCAGCGACGTCCGGCCATGCACCGCGCACCCGGCGGTACCGGACCTGGGCGATCAACGCGACGGCCACCAGCGCCAGCAGCGCCGCGGCGCTCCACAACCCGTGCAGCTCGGTCACCGCGAGGACGAGCGCGCAGGCCCAGGCCCCGGCTGCGGGGTAGTACCACCAGCGGGTCGGCGGGTAGTCGATCCAGGTGGCAACGGAGCCGCGCTCGGCTTCGGCCAAGGCGCGCCGCGGCGTGAAATCACTTTCCATGGTGGAAAACATATTCGATCGCTTTCCACTTCTGCAAGTGGAAAGTGGTGGGGCGGCGACCGGCACCGCGGAACGGATCAGAGCGTGGTTCGCCTGCCGGTGGGACGCAAGGTCAACGCCCGCCTGGATGCCCGGAGCCGCCACCCCGGCATCGGGGGGACGAGGAACCGGACGTCGAGAACAGCCACACCGGCAGCGCCCCGCACCTGCTCGCCGATCCGGTGGTGCGTAAGGGGATGGCGAAGCTGAGCGACCTCGGCCTCACCCTCGACACCTGGGTCGTCTTCCCCCAGCTCGATGACGTGGCCGCGGCGGCCGACGCGGTGCCCGACCTGTCCTTCGTGCTCGACCACTGCGGCGGCCCCCTCGGCTACGGGCGCTACGCCGGGCGCACCGACGAGGACTTCGCCACCTGGCGCCGCGGGGTGCGGGCGGTCGCCGAACGACCCAACGTCACCTGCAAGCTGGGCGGCCTCGTCGCCCGCCTCGCCGCGTTCGACTACCGCACCGCGGAACGCCCCGCGTCCTCCGCGGAGCTCGCCGAGCTCTGGCGGCCCTGGATCGACACCTGCATCGACGCGTTCGGCCCCGACCGGTGCATGTTCGAGAGCAACTACCCCGTGGACGGGGTCGGCGTCCCCTACCGGACGCTGTGGAACACCTTCAACGCATCACCGAGCCCCTGACCGACGCCGACCGCGCCCACCTCTTCGCAGGCACCGCCCGCCGCGTGTACGGCCTCTGAGGTCCGGAGCTCCTCGCCCGATCTCCGCCGGGGCGCCCGGCGCGGTTCGAGCGGTGGGGCCGGTGATGGGAGCCGGTGCGGGCGACCGAGGTGCTCGCGGTTTCCGACCGAGAAGAACCCGCGCTCGGCCGACCATCGCGGCTACGCGCGGTCGGTCGGGGTGTAGAGCATGACCCAGTGGTCGCGTTCGGGTTCGTGGAGGATCTCGATGCCGAACCGGGTCCAGCCGCGGCCGGGCCGGTGCATGTCCTTCACCGCGGATTTCCAAGCGCTGACCTCGCCCCGATCCCAGTGCTCGCGGAAGGTGGCGCTGGTGGCGGTGAGCTCGTCGCGGATCGCGCCGAGGTAGGCGTCGCCGGGGTACCGGCTGAGCGCGGTCCGCAGTTCGGCCGCGGCCACCCGCAGGAACAGGTCCGCCCCGTCGTCGCCGAGCAGGGCGGGCAGGTCCTCCGCGGTGAACGCCTGGAAGACGATGTTGCGCCCGTGCGGCCCGTCCCGTTCCAGCGGAGCGAGCAGTTCGGCGGCGGCCTCGTTACGGGCCAGCAGATCGAGGCGTCCATCGTGGACGGTCACCGGCGTGGTCGCGCCGAGGTCGTGGACCATCCGCAGCAGCCCGGGCCGGACCACCTGCTGCGGGGCCGCCGGTTCCGGCGGGGCCTCTCCCCCGAGGCGGAAGAGGTGGTCGCGCTCGGGGTCGGTGAGCGCGAACGCGCGGGACAGCGCGGTGAGGATCTCCCGGGACGCTCGCGTGGCCCGGCCCTGTTCCAGGCGCGTGTAGTACTCGACCGAGATGTTGGCCAGCGCGGCCAGTTCCTGCCGCCGCAGGCCAGGCACCCGCCGCCGGGACGCCCGCCCGCCTCCGACGGGTTCCGGTGGCGGGAGCATCGCCCGGCGGTGGCGCAGGTAGGCAGCGAACTCGCTGCGGTCCGTCGTTCCCACGCCCCCATCGTCCTAGCCTGCCCCGCGACCCGGCCAGATCGGAGCCTGGTCTTGCCGGTACCAGGCTCCGCGCGGTCTTCCGGGCGGCGCCGCAGGGCCGCAGGCTCGGGGATGCGCGGCCCGGCGCTCGGACCGCGCGAGCGACGAAGGAGACGTTGTCATGACCAGCACCGCGTGGACCCTCCCGATCCGGGCGGAGCGCGTCCCGGAGTTCCGGAACCTGCTCGACGAGCTCCACGCCCGGCACCTGCCCGGCCTCGACGCCCGAGCGCGGGAGGTCGGCTACGTCCGGGAGCGGATGTGGTTGCAGCCCAACGCCGACGGCAGCGCCGAGTTCATCGTCTACCTGGAGTTCGACGAGGGCGTCGACGTGCCCACCTTCGCGGAACGGCTGCGGACCTACGAATCCGAGTTCACCCGCTGGTGGACGCCCCGGTTCGAGTCCTTCGGCCTGCCACCTGCCTTCGGCGAGCCCGTCCTGAGCTGGGACGCCTGAGCCCGCCCCTCCCCCGACGAACACCGGAGATTCGAGCATGACCGACCAGGTACAGCCCGCCGCCCGCACCGCCCTGCAGATCGCGCAGGAGTTCATCCGCGCGGTCGAGGCGAAGGACCCCGACGCCGTCGACCGCTTGCTGCACCCGGAGGTGCGGCAGCTGTTCATGCACACGAAGGCCACCACGACGCCGGACGGTGTCGCCGACCTCATCGCCGGCCGTCGCCGCGGGCGCTGCGTGGCCGACATGAACGGCAAAGCGGACGTCGCCGCCTACACCCGGGCGCTGTTCGACAAGTTCACCCCACTGATCTGGCGCGACCACGAGTGGACGGTCACCCCGGACGGGGCGGTCTTCTTCCGCGGAACGGGCGACATGGCCCTGACCGGCAACGGCAAGCAGTACCGCAACGACTACGCCACCCGCTTCGACGTCGTCGACGGCCGGATCGTGCTCATGGCCGAATACGCCGACGCGCTGCGCTACGCAGGACTGCTGGTCCGCCCGAACGGCCCCGAGTTCCGCGGCCTCCTCCGCGCCCTCGGCCGCTGGATCTCACCCCGGCTCTCCGCCACGTCGGGGAGATGAGCGCGACCCCGTTCGTCATCGGCTCGCGGCCCGTTCGATCAGGGCTACGGCCGCACGCGGGTCGTCGACTTCGACGACCAGGCGGGCAAAACGTTCGTCGTCGGTCAGTTCCACGACCACGGCCTTCCGCGCGTCGCGCACGGCCCAGAAGACCTTCTCGCCGTCCTTGTGGAAGGTGCCCGCCGTGATCAGGCCCGGCACGTGCGTGCCCGGCGCCCGGATTCCCTTGGGCTCGCCCAGAACGCCCGGATCCATCGTGGCGCCCCGCACATGCGCCAGCGGAATGGTCAGCTTGCTCTTGTGCGCCCAGACCTTGTCCAGTCCCGCCATCTCCACGACCAGGTCCTGGCCCTGCACCCTGATTACCGCCACGTCAGATCTCCTTCGCCATCACCGGCCGCCGGCGCAACCAACGCCCCAGCAGCGCCTCGGTCGCACGCGGATCCCCCGTCGCCTCGTCCACCTCCGCGAGAATCAACGACACCAGGTCGGCGACCTCGGGATCGTCGAGCGCCCGATCGACCGCGGCGACCAGCAGCAGATCCCACTCCGGCACATGATCCGGTTCGGCCGCCCGGTTCAGGTGCGGGCGGACCTCGTGCTCGATGTGGTGGCGCAACGCCGCCAGGTACAGGCCACGCTTGCTGCCGAACACGCCGTAGAGGCTGTTGCGGTGCACGCCGAGCCGGGTGACCAGGTCATCGACGGACACCCCGTCGTAGGCGCGGCGCGCGAACAGATCCGCCGCTGCCGCCACGACCTCGTCCACGTCGAAAGTCCGCCGCCGTCCCATGCGACGACGCTAGCGCTTTCAGGAACGACCAGTCAAGAACGATCGGTCATGAAAACCTCGGGAGCCGGTCCGACCCAGCGCCCTCGCCTCGATGAAAGGCGGTTCCCGGAGGGCACTGCAGATCGCCCTGCCCGGTGATGGAGGGCGTGCCCGAACTGCGGCGGAAGCGGCCGGCAGGGCGGTGACGACTGCAGAACCTGCGACTGCACCGGCCGGATCCAACCCGCCCGCAGGCTCGGTGCGGCGGGGCGGCAACACTCGCTCGACGCAGCCCGGCTACACCGGGTAGGACGACTAGAGTTGACCCGCCACCGACCCAGCCCCTACCCGACGCTCCCGGAGATGCCCGCGTGTCTGATCGGTTCGTTCACCTGCACGTGCACACCGAGTTCTCGATGCTCGACGGTGCCGCCAAGCACAACGCACTGTTCGCCGAGGTCGCTCGGCTCGAACAACCCGCGGTGGCGATGACCGACCACGGCAACATGTTCGGCGCGCACTCCTTCAACGCGCAGGCCAAGAAGTCCGGCATCAAGCCGATCATCGGCATCGAGGCGTACGTTGCTCCGGCGAGCCGCTACCACAAGAAACCGGTGTTCTGGGGCGAACGAGCACGAACCGGCAAGAAAGAGGTCGACGAGTACGGCGAGAGCGGCGATGTCTCCGGCGCCGGTGCGTACACGCACATGACCATGCTCGCGCAGAACTCGACCGGGCTGCGCAACCTGTTCAAGCTGTCCTCGCTCGCGTCCATGCAAGGGTTCTTCCGCAAACCACGCATGGACAAGGAGCTGATCGCCGAGCACGCGGACGGGATCATCGCCACGAGCGGCTGCCTCGCCGGCGAAATCCTCACCCGCCTCCGCCTGGGCCAGAAGCAGGAGGCCGTGCAGGCCGCCTCCGACTACAAGGACATCTTCGGGCCGGACCGCTTCTTCATCGAGGTCATGGACCACGGCATCCAGATGGAGCGCAACATCCGCGCGGAGCTGCTGGACATCGCCCGCCAACTCGACCTCCGGACCGTGGCCACGAACGACAGCCACTACGTGACCGCGGATCAGGCCGGCCACCACGACGCTCTGCTCTGCCTGCAAACCCGCTCAACGCTCGCCGACACCGACAGGTTCAAGTTCAACGGCGACGGCTACCACATCAAATCATCGGCGGAGATGCGCGAGTACTGGGACACCGAGGTTCCCGGCGCCGCCGACAGCACCTTGCTGATCACCGACATGGTCGAGGGTTACGACGAGGCATTCGCACCCACGAACCGGATGCCGCAGGCCAAGATCAAGCCCGGCAGCACCGATGTCGAAGTGCTGCGCGAAGAGGTCGAGGAATTCATCCCGACCCGATTCCCAGGCGACAGCTTCACCCAAGACTACCGCGACCAGCTCGAATGGGAGCTGAAGGTCATCACCGAGAAGGGGTACAGCTCGTACTTCCTGGTCGTCGGTGACATGATCCGGTGGGCCAAGAACAACGGCATTCGCGTAGGGCCGGGACGTGGCTCGGCCGCGGGCGCGCTGCTGTCCTATGTTCTGCACATCATCGATATCGACCCCTTGCAACACGGACTCCTGTTCGAGCGGTTCCTCAACCCCGAGCGCGACTCGCCACCCGACATCGACATCGACTTCGACGAGCGCAGGCGCGATGAGGTCATCGCCTACGCGAAGGAGAAGTACGGCGAAGAATACTTCGCCAAGGTCATCACCTACGGCACGATTAAAACGAAAGCGGCGTTCAAGGACGCCGCCCGCGTGCACCTCGGGCAACCTGGATTCCAGCTCGCCGACCAGTTCAGCAAAGCACTACCGGCGCCGATCGCGGCGAAGGACATCCCGCTGTCCGGGATCGTCGATCCACAGCACGAGCGCTACACCGAGGCCGCCGAAGTTCGCTCGCTGATCGAGAACGACGCGCAGATCGGCAAGATCTTCGATACCGCACGCGGACTGGAAGGCTTGATCCGGAACGCAGGCGTGCACGCCTGCGCCCACATCATCTCCCGCGAACCACTGCTCGACGTGCTGCCGCTGTGGAAACGCGATGACGGTGAGATCATCACCGGCTGGGACGGGCCGCAGTGCGAAGACGTGGGCCTGCTCAAGATCGATATTCTCGGCCTCGTCAACATGACCACGATCGACGACACCGTGCGCATGGTGAAGGCCAATCACGGTGTTGAGATCGAACCGCTCGACATCCCCCTCGATGACGCCCCCACCTTCGAGATGCTGGGCAGAGGCGAGAGCTTGGGCGTGTTCCAGCTTGAAGGTGGCGGAATGCAATCGCTGCTCAAGCGCATGGCCCCCACCCGGTTCGGCGACATCGTCGCCTGCGTCGCCCTGTACCGGCCGGGCCCGATGGACGTCAACGCCCACCTCGACTACGCCGACCGCAAGAACGGCAAGAAGCCCGTCGAGCCGATCCACGCCGAACTCGACCAACCGCTCGAAGACGTGCTCGGTGAAACGTACGGCCTGATCGTCTACCAAGAGCAGATCATGGCCATCGCCCAGCGAGTGGCGGGATACACGCTCGGACAAGCCGACTTGCTCCGTCGCGCGATGGGCAAGAAGAAGAAGGAGGTGATGGACGAGCAGTTCGCCCGGTTCGAAGCCGGGATGGCCGAACGGGAGTACAGCAAAGAGGCCATCGACCAGCTCTGGGCGACGGTGCTGCCCTTCGCCGGATACGCGTTCAACAAGTCCCACGCGGCCGCCTACGGCTTGGTGACCTACTGGACCGCCTACCTGAAAGCGCACTACCCGGCCGAATACATGGCGGCGCTGCTGACCGCCAACGCGCACAACAAGGACAAGACCGGCATCTACCTGTCCGAGTGCCGCCGAATGGGAATCCGCGTGCTACCGCCGGACGTGAACGAATCCGTCGTCGGGCACGCGGCCGTGGACGGTCGAATCCGTTTCGGAATGGGGGCCATCCGCAACGTCGGCACGAACGTGGTCGAGTCGATCACCAAAACGCGTGAGGCCAAGGGCCGCTACTCCTCGTTCACCGATTTCCTCGACAAGGTCGAGATCACCGCGTGCAACAAGCGGGTCATCGAGTCGCTGATCAAAGCAGGCGCCTTCGACTCGCTCGGAGCCACTCGCATGGCCCTGACCCAACACCACGAGGCGGCGGTCGACGCCGTGATCGGCCTCAAACGCCAAGAGGCGATGGGGCAGTTCGACCTGTTCGGCGGAGGCGACGACACCGCCACCAGCCCCGATTCCTCCCCGCTGGCGCACCTCCAGTTCACCCATGAGGAATGGCCGCGCAAACAGCTCCTCGCGTACGAGCGGGAGATGCTCGGCCTCTACGTCTCCGCGCACCCCCTGGACGGCGCCGAGCGCTTGTTGCGGCCGTACCAGGACACCACCATCGCAGAACTCGTCGGTGGAGAACGCGAGCCCGGCCCCAACGGCAAAGAAGAGGCCAAGATCGCTGGAATGATCTCAGCGATCCAGCGGCGGCTCAACAAGAACGGGCAGCCCTGGGCCATCGTCACGCTGGAGGACTTCGACGCCAGCGTGGAAGTGCTGTTCTTCCCGAAGTCCTACGAGCTGTTCTCCGACTGCTTGGCCGAAGACACCGCGCTCGCCGTCAAGGGCCGGGTCAACGAACGTGAAGGCGAGATCAGCGTGTTCGCCTCGGACGCCGTACCGGTGGACATCGCCGCGGCCGAGCACTCGCCCGGATCAGCGCCGCCGTTCGTGCTCCGCGCTGATGCCAAGAAGATCGACAAGGAACTCATCGGCGAACTCCGCAACACGCTCGGCACCTACCGCGGCGAAACCCCGGTGCACGTCCACTTGGGTTCGACTCGACTCGAACTGCCGGCTTGGCCGGTGAAGGTGTGCACCGAGCTCGTCTCGGAGCTCAAGTCACTGCGGGGAATCGCGATCGAGCGCGTGGGCTGACCACAAACCGGACGAATCAGATATCGGATCCGCCTCCCCGCACTGGGCATTGTCTTGTCGAGGGTCATTCCGCACTCCCTGATCGATCGCCCTCCCGGCTCAGCGCCGCGGCAACCCGTGACGGGTTCGGCCGCCCCAGGTGTCTGGCCAGCCACGTGCCGGTGCGCACCACTGCGGCGAGGTCGACGCCGGTGTCGTAACCGAGGCCGTGCAGCATCCACACCAGATCCTCCGTGGCGAGGTTGCCTGTCGCGCTGCGGGCGAACGGGCAGCCGCCGGTCCCGCCGACCGAGCTGTCGAACTCCCGCACGCCCGCCTGCAAGCCCGCGTGCACGTTGGCCAACGCCTGCCCGTAGGTGTCGTGGCAATGCAACGCCAGCACCGAAGGGGCGATCCCTGCCGCGTCCAGCGCCTCGACCAGCGCTGTGACGTGGCCCGGAGTCGCCACCCCGATGGTGTCGCCCAGTGCGATCCGCGTGCATCCCTGATCGACCAGCCGCCGCGCGGCCTCCACTACGCGATGGACCGGGACCGCGCCCTCCCACGGATCGCCGAAGCACATCGAGATATAGCCGCGGACCACCATGCCCCGCTGCCGTCCTTCGGCCACGACCGGCGCGAGCGCCGCCAGCACCTCGTCGGCTCCGCGTCCGAGGTTGCGGCGGGCGAAGCCCTCGGTCGCACTGGCGAACACGGCGATCTCCTTCGCCCCGGCCTCCAACGCACGTCGCATCCCGTGCTCGTTGGGCACGAGCACCGGGTGTCGCGCCGTTCCGGAGAGGTCGATACCGGCGAGCACCTCAGCGGCATCGCCGAGCTGCGGCACCCACCGCGGGGACACGAAACTCGTCGCTTCGACCAAGTGCAGTCCCGCTGCCAGCAATCGTCGGATGAGCTCGATCTTGATGCCGGTGTTCAGCCGGGCCTGTTCGGCCTGCAGGCCGTCGCGGGGGCCGACTTCGCAGATGGTCACGTGCTCGGGCAATCCCCGTTCCGGCACCACCATCGGCAGCCCGGTCATCGGTGCTCACCGCGGAGTTCGACAGGCGCCCGTTCAGCGTGCTCGGCTCGGACGACCCCGCCTGCGATCAACCGCTCGACGTTCTGCTCGGCCTGATCGAGGCCGAGCGCATGTCCGGAGTCCGAGGCGTCCAGGTCGCCTCCGTCGAGCGTGGCGGCGTTCTCGGCCACCAGCTCTCGCCGCTGAGCGATGGGGCGATCTTCGAATCCTGTTGGTCGACTGGTCGACACCGTTCCTCCTGGGCACTCGCATGCTGCGCGGCAGCGGGCCGAC
>NZ_JAIUKB010000048.1:0-3704 GCF_020176785.1 Saccharopolyspora sp. 6V
GAACGGACCGTTCGACCAACTAGATGGGACGAACGGTCCGTTCACTCGACCTGGATCGGGGGCCGGGGGTGGGCAGTGGTGGGAAGAGCGACCACCCACCCCCGGCTTCGGGATCAGCCGGCAGCCGGGCGCACGGCCGCCGTAGCGCTGATCACGTTCTTGAGCGCGGTCTCGACCTCGGCGTAGCCGCGGGTCTTGAGGCCGCAGTCGGGGTTCACCCACAGCCGCTCGGCGGGCACCGCGGCGAGCGCGGCCTTCAGCAGGTCGGTGACCTCCCCGGCTTCCGGGACCCGGGGCGAGTGGATGTCGTACACACCGGGTCCGACGCCGCGGCCGAACCCGACGGCGTTGAGGTCGTCCAGGACCTCCATCCGGGACCGGGCGGCTTCGATGCTGGTGACGTCGGCGTCCAGGTCGACGATGGCGTTGATGACGTCGCCGAACTCCGAATAGCACAGGTGGGTGTGGATCTGGGTGGATTCGGCGATCCCGGAGGTGGCGAGCCGGAACGAGCGCACCGCCCAGTCCAGGTACTCCTGGTGCTGCGAGGAGCGCAGCGGCAGCAGTTCGCGCAGCGCGGGCTCGTCGACCTGGATCACCCGGATGCCCGCGTTCTCCAGGTCCTTGACCTCGTCCCGGATGGCGAGCGCGACCTGCTCGGCGGTGATGCCGAGCGGCTGGTCGTCGCGCACGAAGGACCAGGCGAGGATGGTGACGGGCCCGGTCAGCATGCCCTTCACCGGCTTGGCGGTGAGTTTCTGCGCGTACTTGGCCCATTCCACGGTGATCGGCTCGGGCCGGGACACGTCGCCGTAGAGGATCGGTGGCCGGACGCAGCGCGAACCGTAGGACTGCACCCAGCCGTTGTGCGTGCTGGCGAACCCGTCCATGTGTTCCGAGAAGTACTGCACCATGTCGTTGCGCTCGGGTTCGCCGTGCACGAGCACGTCGAGTCCGAGGTCTTCCTGCAGCCGGATGACGCGTTCGATCTCGTCGCGCATCCGCTGCTTGTAGGTGGCGTGGTCGATGCTTCCGGAGCGCAACGCGGCGCGGGCCTTGCGCACGTCGGTGGTCTGCGGGAACGAGCCGATGGTGGTCGTCGGCAGCGGCGGCAGCCGCAGCGACTTGCGCTGTGCGGCGAGCCGGTTCGCGTAGTCACCGCGCTGGGCGTGCTCGGGTTTGAGCGAGGTGAGCCGCGCCTGCACCCGGTTGTTGCGCACCCGGTCGGCTCCGGCGCGGTCGGCGATGCGCCGCCGCGCGTCGTCGAGCTGCTCGGCGACGGTGTCGCGGCCCTGGTGCAGCGCGCGGTCGAGGACGACGACCTCGCCGACCTTCTGCGCGGCGAACGCCAGCCAGGACGCGACCTGCGGGTCGAGGTCGGTTTCCGCGTCGACGTCGTAGGGCACGTGCAGCAGCGAGCAGGAGGTGCTGACGGCGACCTCCCCGGCGAGGCCGAGCAGGGTGGCGGCGGTGGTGAGCGCCTTGTCCAGGTCGGTGCGCCAGATGTTGCGCCCGTCGACGAGGCCCGCGACGAGCGTCTTCTCCCGCAGCCCGGGCACCGACGGGAGTTCGTCCACGGTGCGCTGCCCGGCGACGAGGTCCACGCCGACGGCTTCGACGGGGGAGGAGGCGAGCACGCCCAGCGCGTCCCCGAGGTCGCCGAAGTAGGACGCGACCAGGATCTTCGGCCGTTCCGAGAGCTCGCCGAGCCGCTGGTAGGCGGCGCGCAGCGCGTCCAGGTCGGCCTGCGAGCGGTCCGCGGTGAACGCGGGCTCGTCCAGCTGCACCCATTCGACCCCGGCCCGGTGCAGCTCGCCGAGCAGTTCGGCGTAGGCGGTGACGAGCTCGTCGACCTTGTCCAGCGGGCGGAACGAGGCGGGCGCGCCGTCCTGCGGTTTGGACAGCAGCAGGAACGTCAGCGGTCCGACGACGACCGGGCGGGTCTTGATGCCCAGCTCAGCGGCCTCGTGGTACTGGTCGACGACGGTCTGGTCGGACAGCCGGAACTCGGTGTCCGGGCCGATCTCCGGGACGATGTAGTGGTAGTTGGTGTCGAACCACTTCGTCATCTCCAGCGGTGGCGCGGATTCCACGCCGCGGGCCATCGCGAAGTACGTGTCGAGCGGGTTCAGGCCCAGTTCGGCGAAGCGCGGCGGGACCGCGCCGAAGGTGACGGCGGCGTCGAGGACCTGGTCGTAGTAGGAAAAGGTGTTTCCCGGCACCGAGTCCAGCCCGGCGTCGCGCAGCGAACGCCACGTGTCGGTGCGCAGCGTGCGCGCGACTTCGCGCAGTTCCGCTTCGCCGGTGCGGGACTTCCAGTAGCTCTCCAACGCCCGCTTGAGTTCCCGGTTCGGACCGATCCGGGGGAACCCGAGCACGGTGGATCCGATTGTGCTGGTCAACGCTCTCTCCTCGCGAGCTGGACGGCAGTTCTGCGAGGTCGAGCGGGCAGGATCCGGGCACACGTGGCCGCACGCGGCGGCTCGTTCGTCCAGGTCTTCCCGCGAGACCTCGCAACAGCGCGCGTCACGCAGGACGCGCGCACCGGCGGCAGGTCTTCGGACTCGTGGGCGCTTCCCGGTGGAACCGGGGTCTTCTACTGGCCGTCGCTTCCCGAGCTCGCGCTCAGTGCTGTGACCGGTCGTGGCGACCGGTGACGGCGTTCGTTCCCACTCACCGCTGCGGGGCAGTCCCGGATTTCCACCGGGTTCCCTCTTGCCTCGCGCACCCCCGCTTTCGCAGGGCTGTGCGAACCACCAGCACTTCGGAGGCTACTTGCTTCTGGCGGGAAGACAAGGCCCTGCCGTCCGGATCACCCGGGCGCCGCGACGACCGCCGGAAGGTTTTTCGAGCCGCGGGCAACCTGCCGCGCGGTGGTGCGTCTTGTGAACAGGTGAGGGGGCGGGACGGATTTCTTCCGTCCCGGTGCGACGAAGCGATCGGGAGGAACCGGCTGTGGTGAAGAGCGGTATTCGGGCGGGTGTGGGCATCGGTGCGCTGGCCGTGGCGGCGATGGCGCTGGTGCCGGCAGGGATCGCCGCCGCTGACTCGAGCGAGACGTCCGTTGTGGACTTGAACGGGGACGGAACTCCGGACACCGCGCAGCTGTCCGCCATCGGGGACGGGGCGAAGCAGTCGCTCAAGTTCACTGTGGACGGTCGTACGACCGAGGCCGTGCTGACCGGCGACCCGTCCTTCGGCACCCAGCCGATGCGGGTGCTGGACGTGAACGGCGACGGCAGGCAGGAACTGCTGGTGACGGAGTCCGTCGGCGCGAACACCACCTGGTTCAGCGTGTGGGACCTGGGTGCCGATGGCGCGCCGCGCGAGCTGAAGACGCAGGACGGCGAGCCGCTGAAGATCAACGAAGGCGGCGGGATCGGTGCCCGCCTCGGCTACGAGTGCGCGCCCGCGGGCTCGGACGGCCGGGTCCTGATCACCTTGGCCGCGTCGAACGAGAGCCAGACGACGGAGCCCTCCTACGACGGTTCCCGGGTCGCCTACGAGGTGCGCGACGGCGTGGCCACGCCGGTCGACGACTACTCGTTCACCGGTGTCGGCAAGGACGACGACGTGCTGCGGGTGCAGCCCGAATCCTGCTCCTGAGGGGGAGCCGTGGGGGGGGGGGGGGGGGGGGGGGGGGGGCGGGCGGGCGCCCCCCGCCCGGGGGGGCGCGGGGGGGGGGCCGGGGGCCGGGGCGGGCG
>NZ_JAIUKB010000049.1:0-5321 GCF_020176785.1 Saccharopolyspora sp. 6V
ACTCGGCTCCGGGGGGGCCCCCCCCCGCGGGGGGGGGGGGGGGCGCCCCCCCACGCGCGGGGCGGGGGGGGGGGGGGGGGGGGGGGGGGGGGGGGCCGGGGGGGGGGGCCCCCGACGTGCGCGCGGTGATTCCTCTGTGATCTTCCGGCGCGATTCCCGGCGTGGAGCTGTCGATCAGCTTGCCGTTCGATACCGGGTCTGCAACGCCGTTGGCGTCGGTACCACTGTCGACGGAGCGGCCGGTTACCCTGCTTGCTGCAGCTCACGCGAGCGATGTGCGGGCCCTCGTAGCTCAGCTGGACAGAGCAAAGGACTTCTAATCCTTAGGTCGCAGGTTCGAGTCCTGCCGGGGGCGCCACCAGGGGAGACGCCGATATTTTCGGATCTCCTGTGAAGGGGGTTCGGTGGTGATAAAGCACCGGTTCGAGCGTGGCCCGTGTGAGCACAGCGCTTGGTGAGCAAAGGTTTCGGTCTCGTTGTAGACCGCTTGGGCGCGTAGTGGAGCTCGGTCGGATCGATGAAAAGTTCGAGATTCGGCCCGCCTCCCTAGTGGTGCGTGCTACGCGCCCTGCGGCCGCGTCCGCAGCATCTCCGTCGGGCTTGTCGCCAGGTGCTGATCAGTGCCGGTGGAACGCGGCGGACGGCTTGTGTTTTCCGCCGCCTTCCACTGTCGGGGTCGACTCCGGCCGCCTCAACAGCGACCGCACCGACAACGGCACGGCACAGCGCGCCTATCTCGAACCCGGCCCGGACGAACAGGACACGGCCGCACGGGCCCGCCGCGCCCACGCACTCACATCGCAGCTGGTCGACGAATCCGCCCGCGCCATCCACCAGTGACGGGTCGAGACCTTCGATGCCGCTGACCCGAGGGCTAAACGACCTCGTTGACACCGCAGCCGACCTCGCCGCACCCACCAACCGCGTCGGCGATCCCGTGGTACTTGAAGTACGGCGGTACGAGCCTGCTCTCGTGGTCGTTGCGGACTCTGAGGGTGCCGTTGCCCGAATGTCGCTGACCGGGACACGATCTGCCAGCCGGACTGGGGCCCGTCCGATCCGATGCCCTGAGTAGTCGTCGGCAGGTGCGGGGGCGGTGTCGTGATGGCGGCGCCCACCGCCCCCAAGCGTCGTCAGCGTCGCCTTCGGGTGCGGCCAACCCGACCACCAGCGACCAGCCGCGCGAGGAGCACAGTCCGCCGTTGCGGGTAGCGATATACCTCCGGATCTCCGCCGACGAGGTCCACCCGCCAGGCTAGAAGTTCGAAGGTGGTGCGGTGACGGCCGCCTCGATGAGCGCGGCGACCGCGGGACGATGGTCCTGGGCCTGGCGTGCGATGACAACGTGGCTGGGGCCGGCGTCGGTGACGGGGACGCAGATCACGCCCGGCGGGGTCGGCCGCACCAGTGAGCGTGGCAGGACCGAGATCACCCGGCCGATGGTCACCAGCGGGAGGAGTTCGGCGACGGTTTCGATCTCTGGCTCGGCGCCGTCGCCGGGAACATCCTTCCAGCGGGGGAATCGTTCTCCGGCGAGATCGGCGAGCTCGATCGAACGCCGGGCGGCCAAGGGGTGGCCGACCGGAAGCACGGCCACTCGGTCTTCGGTGTGCAGCACCCGGGTTGCGAGGCCATCGGTGTCGTCGAACGGCGTGTAGAGCAGAGCTACGTCGGCCCGGCCGTCCCGGAGGAAGCCCGCCCGGCCCGTGCCGCCGCTGAACACGACATCGATCTCACGTGCGTCCTGGTACTGGGCGTAGCGGGTGAGGATGCCGGACAGCAGGTTCGCGTCACCACCGGGTTTGATCACCAGCCGAACGTGTTCCTCGGCGTCGGCCCGCTGGGCGCTGCTGACCGCCGTCGCCATGGCGTCGAGTGCGTGCCGACCGTGTTCGAGCAGCGCACTACCGGCTGTGGTGAGCGCGACCCGGCGACTCGACCGGGTGAACAGTTGCACGTTCAAGCGTGCTTCGATCCGCTGAATCGTCTTCGTCAGCGCCGGTTGTGCGATCGACAGGCGCTCGGCCGCGCGGCCGAAGTGCAGCTCCTCCGCGACGGTCACGAAGTACCGCAGTTCGCGGATCTCCAGCGAATCCATTCCTGCACGTTATCAGTTTCCGGAAGATGTGTATTGGACATCCCGCGAAGCGGCGGCGTTGACTGGTCTCATGATTAACCACACGATGATCGTCTCGTTCGCCGAGGCCATTCCGGACACCGAGCTGCGGCAGTACCTCGCCGACATCGAAAAAGCGATGCGTGACACCGGCGCCGTGGAAGATTTCGCCGTGCGGCGGCATATCCGGATGCCGGGCGAAGACGCCATTCCGGCTCTGGTCGCGACGGCGATCTTGCAGTTCGGTGTCGCTGACGAAGCCGCGCTGGCGCGGCTGTTCGCGGCGCCGGGCGCGCACGAGGTCATCCAGAAGTGGCAGGCTCGCTACCCGTACCGCGTGGCCTGGGCCAACCACGAGCCGCTGCGATGAACGACTTCGCCGGGAAGGTCGCGCTGGTCACCGGCGCCGGGCGCGGTATCGGCCGGGCCATCGCACTCGGCCTCGCTCATCGTCGCGCGGCGGTCGCTGTCCTCGACCTGGACGAGGCATCGGCCACCGAGACGGCTTCGGCCATCGACAAGTCCGGTGGAACCGCTTTCTCCGCCCGACTGGACATCGCGGACGAGGAATCCGTGGAGACGGCCGTCGGCCGAACGGTCACGACTTTCGGCCGGTTGGACGTGGCCGTGAACAACGCCGCGGTCCCCTCGACCGGGCAGGAGCTCATCGAAATGACCGCGACGGCGTGGGAACGAGTGATAGCCGTCAACCTGACCGGAACGTTCTTCTCGATGAAGCACGAAATTCCTCACCTCGTGCGTGCTGGCGGCGGTGCGATCGTGAACGTGGCCTCCAACGGTGGCCTGTACGCGATCCCGCACGCACCGGCTTATGTCGCGAGCAAGCACGGCGTCGTCGGGCTCACCAAGACGGCCGCGATCGACTACGCGTCCCGGCACGTCCGGATCAACGCTGTTGCGCCCGCGATCACGAGAACGGCGATGTTCGATCAGGTCGCCGCTGGTACGGACATGGCCTCGCAGCAGGAAACGGCCACCCCGTTGGGGCGTCTCGCGAGGCCGGAGGAGATCGCGGAGGCCACCATCTGGTTGGCCTCCGACCAATCCTCCTACGTGACCGGTGTGGTGCTCTCGGTCGACGGAGGGCGGCGAGCATGAGCTCTGAGCGGATCATCGCGGTCGAGGAACACGTCACCACCGATGTGTTCCTCGGCGCCGCACACGGCCTCGCCGTCCACCCCGGTGACGAGGCCGAAGTCGAACTCATGCGCACCGTCGAAAGCTCCGGTCCGACCGCGGCGGCGCTGCATGACATCGACGCACGGGTCGCCGCGATGGACGCGGCCGGGCAGGCGATGGCTGTGCTCAGCACCAACCCGCCGGGAGTCCAGCCCTACTACGCCGAGAACGCGGTGCCGCTCGCGCGCCTGGTCAACGATGCGCTCGCCGAACTCGTCCGCACACACACGGGCCGGTTCGGCGCTCTCGGCGCAGTCGCCCCGCAGAACCCCGAGGCGGCCGCACGGGAGACCGAGCGGATCATGAGTTCACTCGGCCTCAATGGCGTGATGATCAACTCTCACACGCACGGACACTACCTCGACGAGCCGCGGTTCCGGCCTTTCTTGGACGCGGCGGAAGCAGCCCGGGCGCCGATCTATCTCCATCCCCGCTATCCGAGCGCGCTCGCGCCCTACGACGTCTACGGGATGCAAGGCGCGATCTGGGGCTATCAGGCCGAAGCCGGGCTACACGCCATGCGGCTGATCCTCTCCGGGGCATTCGACCGCAACCCGAACCTGACGATCGTCCTCGGCCACCTCGGCGAGGGCATCCCGTACTGGCTCAAGCGGATCGACAACCGTCACGCCTTCGCCGCCGGCACCGCCGGCGCTGCGGGGCCCATGCCCAAGCTGCGGTTGACGCCGAGCGAATACTTCCGGCGCAACTTCGTCATCACGACCAGCGGCATCAACGACGACCGCGTCCTGGAACTCGCCCTGCACGCCGTCGGTGAGGACAACGTCCTGTTCGCCCTCGACGCGCCCTACGAAAACACGAACGACGCTGTCTCCTTCATGCGCAACGCACCGCTGACCGACGCACAGCGCGCGAAAATCAGCCATAGCAACGCCGAACGCCTGTTCAGGCTGGCCACGTGATGCGAGGGGCATCATGACCGGCAAGCACCGCGTTCTCGCCCGGCCGCCCACTCGCGAGATCATTCCGAAACACGCACCGTTACCGCACGCGAGCGTTCCTGCTCAGCGTAGTCAGGCGCACTCGGATCAAGGCGGTCGCGGTACGCGCCGATGCCTGGCAGGCCTGGCTCGGATCGGCACTGGTGCGCCGCTGCGTGCAGGTCTACCGGCGTGTCGGTTCCTGCTGGTGCACGGGCGGATCCCCGCTGGCCGGGTGTCTGGCCGGACCAGTGTGAACGGCGGTTCTCCCGCTGGCCGTAGCGGCGGTTCTCTAGGGTGAGGGAGTGGGGCCGATGGGAACGGCACAGACCAGGCTGCTGGTGCTGCGCGGCAATTCGGGCAGTGGCAAGACCACCGTGGCCCGAGCGCTGCGCGAGCAGTGCGGTGCCGCGCTGGCTCTGGTCGAGCAGGATTACCTGCGCCGCACCGTGCTCAAGGCCCGGGATACCGCCGACGGGCCGCACTACGGGTTGATCGAGCAGACCGTGCGCTATGCCCTGAACGTCGGCTACGACGTCGTCCTGGAAGGCATCCTGCACCGGGAGCGCTACCACGACCTGCTGACCCGCCTGGCACGTGATCACCTCGGGCCGACCCGCGTGTACTACTTCGACGTCTCTTGGGAAGAGACGCTGCGCCGACACGCCGGACGACCGCAGGCGGCGGCCTTCGGCGTTGAAGAAATGCGCCGCTGGTGGTACCCGCACGACGTGCTGGGCTGGCCCGGCGAACAGCTCGTGCCGGAGTCGGCGACGGTGGCCGAGACCACCGGCCGCCTTCTCGCCGCGTTGCACCAGGACGCACCGAGCACGCGATTGCGTCGGCAATAATGGTGGGTGTCGTCGAGGGTGGTGGGGACTGAACCTCGGCGGCCGGGCTCCGGGCCGGGCTCTTCGTGCTCGGCAGCCCGTACGGGGAGGGCGGGGGGGGGGGGGGGGGGCCGCGGCGGGCCCCACCTACAGCGGCTGTCCCGGCTGCAACGACCGCCCCCTACGCGGCCGCCCGGGCCAAGCTGTCCCGCCCCGGAGCGATCCGGCAAGGAG
>NZ_JAIUKB010000050.1:0-102169 GCF_020176785.1 Saccharopolyspora sp. 6V
CCCCGCGGGGGGGGGGCCGGGGCGCGGGGGGGGGCGCGGGGGCCGCGCCCCCCGGGGGGGGGGGGGGGGGGCCGGCCGCCGCGGCCCCGCCCCCCGTTCGTGTCGGCGCAGGGTCTACTGCTGGCGCGCTTCCAGCGCCCGGCCGACGACATCGAGCGTGAGCTCGGTGTGCCAACGGGACAGCTCAGACCTGCCCCGCTCGCTCTCCCCAAATTCAGACGAGGAGTACCGCAAAGTCGACCATGACTAGTCGTCGCGGGCTCACTGGCGTACCTGCGCGAGCACTCGGCCGAACGGCATGGCCTGCGGCGCCGCAGCGACACCCCGCTCTGGCGCGTCGCATACCCGGATCCGCCACGCGCAGCTGGTGCAAGCCGAGGAGCTGAGGTCATCACGGAGCAGCTCACGGACCTGCCGGTGCTCTTCATCTGGATCTTGAACACAGAGCCGAGAGCAACGCGGCAAGGCTCGATGGAGTTCCCGGCAGCTGGGCAGGTCGGCTACCATCGACCGTCATGAGCGCCGTGATCGCGGCCCCGGTGAGCGACGAAATCCGCTCCTATGCATCGCTGGAGCGCATTGATTACGCGGAGGCGTTCCAGCTGGGGGTGCCCAGCGCGGATGCCCGCGCCGCGGAGGTGTGGTTGCGGGCGATCTTCGAGTCGCTGCCCGCGTCCGCACGGGTTGGCTTGAGGCTCGGGTGGAGGGCGATCAGTGTTCGACTCGGTCCGTACCCGTCGGCCGAGCACGTGCTTGGTTGGGCTCTCGAGGACAGTCAGCCTCGCTGGGCCCGTCTTGCGACTCACGGATGGCTTGGTGTCCGGGCGAACCTCGTGCTACGCGTCGAAGCCACAGTGCTGACTCTTGTCACTTTCCTCGAGTACCGCCGTCCTGCGGCCCGCGTCATGTGGCTGTTCGTACGTCCGCTTCACGTGGTGATCGCACGGTTCCTGCTGTCGCGAATGGCCGCCGTCCGCTCGTGAATCCCTGACCTTCCGCAACCGCCTCGTTTGCTGCAGTGACACTTCCTTGCCGCCACTCCTGCTTCGAGGAAGGCTCCGGTCCCCGCGCCGCACTGCTTCCTGTCTCTCACCCCCAAAGAACATTGCAGGTCACGAAGTGTTCATCCGTGTACGCGGGGTAGGTCAGCCAGCTCGGCCCCGGCGCGGACGGCCTGTTGAGTTCGTCCCGCATACACGTACGCGTGCATTGGCTCAGGTCTGCGGTCGTCACCGCTGCCGCTTCGCCTACCCGTTCCGCGTATTCCGACCTGTCAATACCGAAGGCGGGTAATGACGTCCTCCGTTGCGACCCGGGCGTCCTGGTTGCTCTGTCCCATTGGTCGGGCGTAGCCTGATCAAGCTCGGTCAAGGGCGCCGACCTGTGCCCCGCCACGCTTTACCGAAGCCTGCTCCTCGAGGTGGACCGATGACCCCTCGTGGCGGTCGATGGGATGGAGCCACCCACTCGCACCGTCCTGAACCGGCGCCCGAGCTTGATCCCCAGCTCCACCCTGGATACGGCCGCGAACAGGGGTGGCCTGTACCCCAAGTTGTATTCAGAACTTGAAGTCTTGGGTGAGAGTCTCGAGTGCTCGTCCGACTCGTTCGGTCCCCCACCGCCAGACGAGCATGTCGAACTCTCGACAGGCTCGTTCAAGGTCGGTAGAAGACAGTGTCATCAAGTCGGAGACACGGCCGGTCAACCAAATGTGCAGCAGTGCCTCTTCCTGTGCCGGTTTCGGCCCTGGCAAGGACTGTATATGCATCGATCAACAGCATTGGGACGGAAGTACCAGCCACATTCCCCTCTTCGGGTGCATTCTGGAGCTCGGTGCAACGAAGAGACCTAGTGTCCGCGAGCGTCGTTCCGCGGTTTCGCTTTGGGCTGTTCGAGCTGTGGGGAGGGAGCCTTTGACGAGGCCTCTGCCGCCTGCGTAGGTGTCGATTTTTCGGTCAAGGCGAACGATAGGCACCGGCTGGGAGAGTCGTGGCGCGGGCTTGGGTGCTGCCGGACATGATGGCTTGTCGCGTTTCGTCAGTGCCTGTTCCTGTTCTCAGGTGAGGCGTTTGCTGGTGGTGTGGATCATGGCCCGGCGGACGATGGCTTCGTGGTGTTGGGGTAGTCGTTCGTAGTCGCGGACGCAGTGGCGGTGTTGGTTGATCCAGGCAGGGCTGCGTTCGACGACCCATGGTCGGTGGAGAACGACGAACCCGACTTGGCCTGCGAGTGTCGACGATTTCGATGCTGATCCCGAACGGCGATGTCGCCCAGTTGATCAGGGTGCCGGTGTAGCCGGAGTCTGCCCGCAGGTGCCGGATGCTCGGGCAGAGGTAGCGCAGCCTGACCAGGAGGTTCCGGGCGGTGGTGCGGTCTTGGGCGTCAGCCGAGGTGACCAGCACGCAGATCAGCAGTCCGACGGTGTCGATGGCGATATGCCGTTTGCGGCCGTTGATTTTCTTGCCCGCGTCGAATCCGCGGCTGCGGGATCCGACGGTCTCGGCGGCCTTGATCGAGGCGGAGTCGATGATCCCGGCGCTGGGCGCGGCCCGGCGACCTTCGGCCAGTCGTGCCCGGTCACGCAGCGCGTCGAGTAGGTGCTGAGTGGCGTCGTGGTGTTCCCAGGCGGCGAAGTGGTTGTACACAGTGGACCACGGTGGGAAATCCGCTGGTAGAGTTCGCCATGTGATGCCGTTGTCGACGACGTAGAGGATCGCGTCGACGATCTCGCGGCGGCAGTGCTTGGCTCGGCGGCCACCTCGCCCGGTTAGCCAGCCCGGCGTGGGCAGCAACGGTTCGATGAGCTTCCATTGAGCGTCGGTCATGTCCGACGGATAGCGCCGTGACCTGCTTGGAGACTGGTGCGTGGTCGCCAACAGGCGGCAGGATCGACCCCCTGCGGGCAGGGTCGACGAACTCGGGCACGATGGCATCCGGGACTCCTCGGTAGAGCGGATGACCAGACACCACTCGATCTACCAGGGGTCCCTTCTCATCTCCGCAGCCGCCCCGACGACCAACATCAGTTCAGGAACAGGCTCTCAGGGCGAGTGGGCGAGAGCGTTGGGCGGGGAGTGGGGATGGCGCTCTCGGCTTCGACGCTGTCGACGACGATGCGAAATTCCAGTCGAGTCGGAGCCGGGTCGCGCTGCTGATCGGACGTGAGCAAGGGGCCCGCATCGACAGGCCGCCCAATATCGGCCAGCCCACCTCGCCGCGGTCGCGGGCGGACACTTGAACCGTTCCGCGGCGGTGCGGGCGCCAGGTCCGAGCGTCCTCAACGATCGGCGGGCCAGGCGTCCCCTCGCCCCCTGGTGCGAACGGGCACTAGCGTGAGTCGTTGCGGCGCGACGTGTGGTACCTCGCATCGTCCAGGCCGTCTTCTCCGGCGTCATCCGTCCACAACGTGCTGAGGAACTACACCGAGGCCGCGAACGCGTCCCAGACGTGCAGGGACGCGTCCGCACCGCTGTGTAGGGATTTCGGCTCGGCGCCGTCCCGGATCTGTACCGAGAGGCCGAGCAGCAGCCCGTGGAGCAATCCGCTCAGTCCGATCACGTCGGTGTCCTGCCGGAGCTCGCCCGTGTCGACCGCTCGGATCACGCACCACTCGATGCCCTGCCGGTCTTCCTCGCGCCGCCGTGCGACGGCGTCGCGCACCGACGTCGGTGTCTGCTCGCCGGTGAGGCCGCTGGACAGGGCGACCAGGCATCCGGCGGGATGGCGCGGATCAGTCTGCATGTCGATCGAACCGTGCAGGAGTCGTGCGATGGCATCACGTCCGGAGAGACCCGGGTCGCGGACGACATCGGTGATGGCCCCCCAGCTCGACACATAGCGTTTCAACGCGCGCTCGAACAGGGCGGCCTTGGATTCGAACGCCGCGTAGAAGCTCGCCGACGAGATGCGCATCGCCGCGCGCAAGTCTGCGAGAGATGTCCCCTCGTACCCCTGCTCCCAGAACAGCAGCATCGCCGCATCCACTGCGGCATCGACGTCGAAGGTGCGCGGGCGACCTGCGGGCATCAGTCCTCGTCTCATTCGGGATCAGTCGATCCAGTTTGACAAGCGTCGCTCTTGCGGTCAATACTGGATCAACTGATCTGGAATTGGAGCTGCCTGTGACTGAGGCCATCGAGACCGTCCGCACCGCATCGACGGCGCGTCGCACACTGCCGTTCGGAGCCCTTGTCGTGATGGCGATGGTCGGGTTCATCGTGATCGCCACCGAAACGATGCCGGCGGGGCTTCTGGCCGAGATCTCGCACGGCTTGGACACCTCGCCCGGCGTGACCGGGCAGCTTGTCAGCGCTTACGCCCTTGGCACGGTCCTCGCGGCGATCCCGTCGACGGCGCTGACCCGAACTGTCCGGCGAAAGCCGGTGCTGCTCGTCGGAATCGTCGGCTTCGTCGTGGCGAACACGGTGACGGCCCTCGCGCCCGGGATCGTGATCGCGCTGATCGCCCGATTCGTCGCTGGTGGGTTCTCGGGCCTGTTGTGGGGGATGCTCGCGGGATACGCGCGACGGATCGCGGCACCCGAGCATGCCGGTCGAGCGCTCGCCATCGCCATGACGGGGACGCCGGTGGCGCTTGCCGTCGGAACGCCGCTGGGCTCCTGGCTGGGCGCTGCGACGGACTGGCGGTGGGTGTTCGGCGCGATGTCGGCCCTGTCCGTGATCGCGTTCGTGCTCACCGTGGTGCTGGTCCCTGACGCGCCCGGACAGTCCGCCTCGAGCAGCCGCTCGCTTCGACGAGTCGTGGGGATCCCTGGGGTCGGCGTGATCCTCGTCGTGGTGTTCGTGTGGATGTTCGCGCACAACCTCGAGTACACGTATATCGCCGAGTACCTGGGGGCCATCGCAGCGGCGCTTCCGGTCGGCGTGGCGCTCGTCGTCTTCGGTGTCGCATCGCTGGTGGGCGTGTGGCTCACCGGAGTCGCTGTCGACCGTCATCTCCGTCGCACCACCCTCGCGGGAGTCGCTGCGTTCGTCGTGGGCGGACTCGTTCTGGCCGTCGGCGGCACGTCCCCGGTGCTGGTCATCGTCGGTCTCGCACTCTGGGGCGTCGGATTCGGCGGCGCCGCGACGCAACTGCAGACGGCGATGGCGTTGGCCGCGGGCGACAACGCGGACGTTGCCAACTCCATTCTGACCGTCGCGTTCAACCTCGCGATCTTCGCCGCGGCAGCGGCCGGCGCGACGCTGGTCGACGGTGGAGCGGCGACAGTGCTCCCGCTGGCGATGGCGGCACTGAGCCTTGTCGCTCTCGCGCTCGTAGCCGGCGGACGCAGGCACGCGTTCACGCCGTGAGCCGACCCCCCTGCACGCGCCTGTTCCGAATGCTCCAACCCGATTGAAAGTGGACCTCATGCACCCATCGGCACGTGCCGATCGCGCTGGCACGATCACGATCGGCGGCGACCTGGACGTCGCCCGCCTCGGCTTCGGCACCATGCGGCTTCCCGGCCCCGGCATCTGGGGACCGCCGCGCGACCACGACGAGGCGATCCGCGTCATCCGCCGTGCCGTCGACCTCGGTGTCACGTTCATCGACACCGCCGACTCGTACGGGCCGGCGGTCGCCGAGGAACTCATCAAGGAAGCCCTTCACCCGTACCCGGACGACCTCGTGATCGCGACGAAGGCCGGACTCCTGCGCCCCGGCCCGATCGTGGCGCCGGGCCCCTGGCCCCGATGCGGACGCCCGGATTACCTCAAGCAGCAGGCGGAGCTCTCACTCCGCAGGCTCGGCGTCGAAAGACTCGACCTCTTCCAACTGCACCGCGTCGACGAGACGGTGCCATTCGAGGACCAGATCGGCGCGCTCGCAGACCTCCGCGCGGCCGGAAAGGTGCGGCACGTCGGACTCTCCGGCGTCTCGGTCGCCCAGCTGGAAGCCGCACGCAGCATCGTCCCGATCGTCGCTGTGCAGAACCGTTACAACCTCACCGACCGCTCCGAGACCGCAGTGCTCGACTGGGCGACCTCCCACGGAATCGCATTCATCCCGTTCGCGCCGCTTTCCGTCGGAGCCCTCGCCGAGCCGAGGGGCGCGATCGGCCAGATCGCGGCGACGCACGGTGTCCCGGCCGGGAGCGTCGCCCTCGCATGGCTGCTCAAACGCTCGCCGATGATGCTTCCGATCCCGGGCACCTCGACGGTCGCGCACCTCGAGGAGAACATCCGAGGCGCGGCGCTGGACCTCTCCGACGACGAACTCGACCTCATTGGCCGCGACACCCGCTGACCCGACCACTTGACGACGAAAGATCCGAAAGCAGCAGGCCCGTGATTCTCATGATCTCGAACTACACACGATCCCTCGACGAGGTCTCCACGATCCGCCCCCAGCACCTGGCGTTCCTCGACGAACTCGAGGCGCGCGGGCTCGTTGTCTCCGCCGGGATGCGGAACCCGCCTACCGGCGGTGTTGTGCTCCTCGCCACCGACGACGTCGACGACGCACACGCGCTCATGGCCGACGACCCGTACGCGAAAGCCGGCTACTCGATCTACCAGGCTGTCGGATGGAACCCCGTCCGCGGCGTCCTCGCCGACTGGGCCGCGCACTGAGGCGATCAGCGCGTCCATGTCAGCATCGCTACATACCGGTCGTCTCTGAGATACCGATGGTATATTCATTCCCATGGGCAGGGGGAGCCGGGTGCGACGGCAGCAGGAGACGCGGGAGGCGATCCTGGCAGCCGCGTACACCTTGTTCTGCAGCAAGGGGTATGGGGGCGCGTCTCTTGCTGAGATCGCCGAGTCGGCGGGCTTCACGAAGGGAGCGGTGTATGGGCTGTTCCGGAGCAAGGAGGACCTCTTTCTCGCACTCGCGAAGGCGCGCACGACCGAGCTCGTCGCGGAGGTAGGGGAGATTCTCGGACGCTCCGCGTCCCGTCAGCAGCGCCTTGACGCCTTGGCGGGCTGGGTGCGGAGGAGGGCGGACGCGGAGCGCGAGTGGTTCCTCGTCAACGCGGAGTTCTCGATCCTGGCGGCGCGTCGTCCTCACTTGCTCCCTGATCGACGTGCAGCAGCCGCCAACACCGTCGCGGACGTCATGAACGTCCTCCAGATCGACTCGCTCGGCGATGGCGCTGGTGTGAACGAGAACGTCGGACGGGTCGTCCTCGCGCTCGCGGACGGGCTCGCGTTGCAGCTCGCACTGGACGAGGCCGTGGACATCGCGCACATCTTCACGGACGCCCTCACTCGGTTGCTGGGCTCAGGGCCAGCCGAGGGCCGTGACAGGGACGGACGCTCTTGAACGCGGACGGTGGCGGAGCGGAAGGCGACTCGGGGCCGGAGGGGGTGTCCCGTAGGCGCGTGGTGGCGGGTATCGGTGTGGGGACCCTGATCGCGGCCGCAGCGGGGTTCGGCCTCGCCGCGACACCGCGAGTTCCGGCCTCAACCCCGTCGGCCCTCGTCGATCATCACCTGCACATTCAAGGTCCCGCGGCGACCACACACCTGCGGCGCCTTCGCACCGAACACGGCGAACTTGCCACGCTCTCGCTGCTGAACCGAGAGGCGTTCGCCGTACGCACGGGAGAAGACGCGGTGCGGGTACTCGACGCGGCGGGCATCGGCCGCGGCGTGCTCCTGTCGGAGGCGTACATGCTGGGCTCGGCCGAACTTGTGCGGGAAGAGAACGCCTTCAACGTCGATGCCGCGCGTACATCTCGCGGACGGTTGTGCGCCTGCGTGGGAGTGAATCCGTTCATGACCAGCGCGGTCGATGAGTTGCGCCACTGGGCGGGGCAAGACGGGGTCGTCGGTGCAAAGCTTCACCTCGCCAACAGCGGGTTCGATCCGCAGTCGACGGACTCAGTGGACCGTCTGGTTCAGATCGTCAGAGAGTGCCGCGTTCTGGATCTTCCGCTGGTCATCCACCCTCGGCACTCGCCCGACTACTCGAGAGAAGCCGCCGACGTTTTGATCAACGGCGTGCTGTGTGAGGCCGAAGGGCTACCGGTCCAGATCGCGCACGCCGGCGGCTGGGGTGGGCTCGACGAGTCGACCTTCGCCGCCCTGCAGGGATATCAGGACGCGATCGAAGCATCCCGTCCGGGAACGAGCCTGCTGCAGATCGACCTCGCCGTGGTCGTGCAGGCCCCCTGGGCCGACGGCGAGAAACTGCATCGGCTCGTCGAGCACATGCGGCACATCGGAGTCGAACGCTTCCTAATGGGGTCGGATTGGCCCGCCATCGCGTCCCCCGGCGATCACAACCGACTGTTGCTCGGACAACTCCCCTTGAGTGAGTCGGAACGGCGGACAGTTCTGAAGAACGTCGCGAACTATCTCGGGACAGCACATGCGTGAGAGATCCACCGACCGCATGCCGGCATCGCCCCGCCCCGTATTGGCTCGGCCCATACTGCCGCTCGCGGTCGCGACAGCGACCGTGCTGTTGGCGTCCGCACCTCTGGTCGGCCTGGTCTGGTTCACCGCTGTCCAGGCCGTGACATCGATTCTGGCGTTCGTGATCCTGCTGCTGGTGCTCCGGTACGCCCGGTGGCTCTGGGCGGCTGCCGTGGCGTTCGCCCTGCTCCTGCTCCAGCCAATATGGCCTGTCGCCCCGAACCCGCTGACACACTCCGCGACGATAGTCGCCAGCACCATGCTCCTCCTGTCCGTCGGTCTGTCCGTTCGTGCTCCGAAGCGGCGCAAGCGAGAACGGCCGAGAACTCCACCGCCTCAGCTGGACGCCCCACCCGTCGATGGGCGTGTCAGCGACATGTCGGTTCGGCGCGGAGGCCATCGAGGAGCAGGTCGAGGAGACGGTCAGCACTGATCGTTCCCGCGGCTTGCTGCGACACCGTGAAGATGCCGATGAGGCTGGCGGAGATCTCGGTGGGGGTGATGTCTGCGCGGAGGTCCCCGGCCTCGTTTCCTGCCTGGACGATGGTGGAGATGGCGTCGAGGATCTGATCGCGTGTGTGCGCGTGGGGGAGATCGCCGGTCTCGACCATCGTGAGCAGGGTGTTGAGCATGCCGCTCTTGGTGGCGATCCACTCGCCGTAGAGGTCCATCCAGAGTCGGAGGGCTCTTGCCGGGGCGTGCATCGTGAGGAGCTCTCGTGCGCCGGCGGTGAGGCGGGTGACCTGGTCGCTGTAGACCGCGGCGACGAGCGATTCGCGGGTGGGGAAGTGGCGGTAGAGAGTCCCGATCCCCACGCCGGCATCGCGCGCGATGGCTCGCATCGACGGCTCCGCGCCGTCGCCCCTCGTGAGTGCGCGGGTAGCGACCGCGAGGAGGTGGGCACGGTTACGGGCGGCATCTGCGCGCGGCTGATGAGCGTCAGAAGTTGTCAAACGGATCACGCTCCGGTTAGAGTGAGGATATATACGGAGCATAGTCCGTTTTGATGATGGATGAGAGCAGGTAGCGGGATGAGTGGACAGCGGGACGATCGGATCGACGCGCAGACGGGGCGGGCGGTGCTGTTCGAGTCGTTCGGCGGGCCGGAGAACCTGACGGTGCGGAACGTGCCTGCGCCGCAGGCGGGGCCGGGGGAGATCCGGATCCGGGTCGCCGCGGCGGGGCTGAACCCGATGGATTGGGTGATGACTTCCGATGCGGAGACCGCGGCCCGGTTCGGGCTGTCGCTGCCGTGCGGCTACGGCACGGACTACGCCGGCGCGGTGGACCAGGTGGGCGAGGGCGTGACCGGGTATGCGGTGGGTGACCGAGTGTTCGGGACGGCGCTCTCGCGCTCTCTGGCCGACTACATCCTGATGAGCGCAGACGGCGACATCGCCTCGGGCGTCGCCCACCACACCCCCGATGGTGTCGACGACCGGACGGCGGCGACGCTGGCGATCGCTGGAAGCACCGCTGTCGCCGCCTTGGCGAAGCTCGATCTCGGTCCGGACGACACGGTGCTGATCGGAGGGGCCGGCGGTGGCGTGGGCGTGTTCGCCGTGCAGCTTGCTCGACTGGCCGGGGCGCGCGTGATCGGGACGGGATCTGCGGCATCCGCGGAGTACCTGTCAAGCCTGGGCGCCACACCAGTGACGTACGGCGACGGCCTCGTCGAGCGGGTCCGGGCACTGGACGGTGCCCTGCCGACAGCGGCGCTCGACCTTCACGGCACCGACACCGTCGGTGTCGCTCGGGAGCTCGGCGTTCCCGACGATCGCATCTGCACCATCGCGGCCGCGGTTCCCGGGGTGCACGCCGCCAACGGTGCGGCGGCGGGTGCAGAGGCGCTGCAGAACATCGCGCGTCGTGTCGCCGAGGGGGAGCTGCGCGTCCCGATCGCGGAAACGTTCCCCCTGGACGAAGTTCGCGCCGCGGTCGAGCTCCAGGCCGCCCGCCACGTGCGCGGCAAGGTCGTCGTCGACCTCTGACCTTGCCGCCGTGGGCGTGACGCACTCCCGACCTAACGGGAGCGCGTCACGCCGATACGTCTTGCCGGCCGTCCCGTGGTGCCGGGTCTCGCGCGGCATCCTTCGGGCGCCCTCCGCGGCCCCCCGCCGCGCACATCGAATGAAGGAATCATGAAGTTCTCGCTGAAACGGCCCCTCTCGAACCGGAGCCGCTCTGCCAAGCCGGAGGATCCGGACGCGATCGATCCGGCCGTCTGGACGACGGCGTTCAGCATCATCGTCGGGGCGATGGCGGTCGTCTTCGACACCACCATCGTGAGCGTGGCCATCCACGACCTGGCGGATGATCTGCACGCACCCCTGGGCACCATCCAGTGGGTGACCACGGGGTATCTGCTCGCGATGTTCGTCACGATCCCGCTCGCCGGCTGGGCGCAGGCGGCGCTGGGCGGCAAGCGGCTGTGGCTGGTGTCGCTCGGGGCGTTCCTGATCGGCTCCATCCTGTGCGCGGCGTCCTGGGACGCGGCAAGCCTGATCGTGTCCCGGGTGGTGCAGGGGCTCGGCGGCGGAATCATGCTGCCGCTGATGACCACCCTCATCGTGCAGGCGACCGGCGGGCGACACATCGGCCGGGTGATGGCCGCGATCACCCTGCCAACCGCGCTCGGCCCGATCATCGGACCGGTACTCGGAGGAGTCATCCTCGCCGTCGCCGATTGGCGCTGGCTGTTTCTGGTCAACATCCCGTTCTGCGTGATCGGGGCATGGCTCGCCTACCGGAACCTGCCCGCACAACCGTCACGCCGGGGTGTGCGACTGGACCTGTTCGGCCTCCTCCTCGTCTCCCCAGGAGTCGCGGCGATCGTCTACGCACTCTCACAGGTCCAGGGAAGTGAGGGCTTCGCGTCCATGGGCGTCCTGGTCCCCCTCGGCGTCGGAGCGGTCCTCCTGGCGGGATTCGTCGGGTGGGCGCTCCGCCGTGGCGAGAGAGCACTGATCGACCTGCGGCTGTTCCGGCACCGGAACCTGACATCGGGGTCGGTGCTCGGCTTCCTGGCGGGCGCGACGTTGTACGGGGCCATGTTCCTGCTGCCGCTGTACTGGCAGGAGGTCCGGGGCGAGGACGCGCTGGGAGCGGGGCTTCTCCTCATCCCGCAGAGCCTCGGCACGCTGCTCTCACGAGGTGCTGCCGGCCGGTACACGGACAGGTTCGGGCCGAGATGGGTCGCGCTGGCCGGCTTCGTGATCGTGACCGTGTCGACGATCCCGTTCGCGTTCGTCACCGCAGACACCAGCTACGTGCTCCTGCTCGTGACGCTGTTCAGCCGGGGCATCGGCATGGGGGTCGCGATCATCCCGCTGACCGGAGCCTCCTTCATCGGGCTTCCCCACGATGACACGCCGGGAGCCAGCATCATCACGCGCGTCGCTCAGCAGCTGGGAGGTTCGATCGGCACAGCAGTCATCGCCGTCGTCCTCCAGAACGCCTCGGCCAGCAGTGCCGACCTCGATGACATCGCACACGGCTTCGGCAGCGCTTTCTGGTGGGCGATCGCCTTCACCGCCGTCGCCGCCCCCGTCTGCCTCCTCATGCCCGGCAGACCGCCGGCGACAGCCGTCCCGGCCACGGCTGCGGCCGGCTGACGAACACGTCCCTGACGGGATACACACGGAGAGAGAACGAATGGAATCGGTCGCGATGATGCTCGTCGCCGGAGCGCTGCTGGTCATCGGGGGTACCTGGCTTGCGCCGAAGATCCGCATGGCGGGACCGATCCTCTTGGTCCTCGTGGGGATCGCCTGCAGTCTCATCCCCGGTCAGGCTCCGCTGGAGATCGAACCGGAATGGATCCTCACCGTCGTGCTTCCGCCGATCCTGTACGCCGCGGCGGTCAACGTGCCGATGACGGACTTCCGTCGCAACTTCCTCACCACCAGCGGGCTGTCCGTCGGGCTCGTGCTGTTCTCCGCGGTCGCAGTCGGTTTTCTCCTCACCTGGCTGCTGCCCGGGCTTCCCCTCGCTGCGGGTATCGCTCTGGGTGCGGTCGTCGCTCCACCCGACGCCGTCGCCGCGACCTCCATCGGCAAGCGCCTCGGCCTGCCACCGCGGCTCGTGTCGTCCTGGAGGGGGAGGGGCTCGTCAACGACGCGACCGCGCTGGTGCTGCTGCGATCCGCCATCGCCGCCCTTGCAGGCGGGGTCACGCTGCTGGATGTCACCCTCGATTTCGACTACGCCGTCCTCGTCGGGATCGGCATCGGCACTGTCGTCGGATTCGCGGCCGTGCGGGTGCGTGCACGCATCGGCCAGCCGACCCTGACGACCGCGATCTCCTTCACGGTGCCGTTGCTCGCCTTCTTCCCCGCCGAGGCGCTGCACGGATCCGGCGTCCTCGCCGTGGTCGTCGCCGGTTTGATCACGGGGTTCACCGCGACACGCCACCTCACGCCGCAGGACCCGATCAGCGAACGCATGAACTGGCGCACGATCCAGCTCATGCTCGAGAACGGCGTCTTCCTCGCCATGGGATACCAGCTCTTGCACGTCGCCGAGGAAGTCGCCCGAGAAGGCGGCGATCTCTGGGGCACGATCTGGGTCGGGCTGGCCGTCACCGCCGCACTGATCCTCGTGCGCATCCTGTTCGCTGGCCCCCTGAGCGTATGGCTACGCTTCGAGCAACGCCGAGCGACGCGACGCCTCGCCGACACCGGCCGCGACAAGAGCGCGCGATGGCGCCACGTACTGCGGCTCCCGCATGCCGGGAAGGGCTCGCAGCGCCGACGAGCGGATTGGCGGGTGCTCGCCGCGGCTGCGGGATTCGACGCGGGCAAGAAAATCAACGGCCGCAAACGGCATATCGCCATCGACACCGTCGGACTGCTGATCTGCGTGCTGGTCACCTCGGCTGACGCCCAAGACCGCACCACCGCCCGGAACCTCCTGGTCAGGCTGCGCTACCTCTGCCCGAGCATCCGGCACCTGCGGGCAGACTCCGGCTACACCGGCACCCTGATCAACTGGGCGACATCGCCGTTCGGGATCAGCATCGAAATCGTCGACACTCGCAGGCCAAGTCGGGTTCGTCGTTCTCCACCGACCATGGGTCGTCGAACGCAGCCCTGCCTGGATCAACCAACACCGCCACTGCGTCCGCGACTACGAACGACTACCCCAACACCACGAAGCCATCGTCCGCCGGGCCATGATCCACACCACCAGCAAACGCCTCACCTGAGAACAGGAACAGGCACTCAGGGGCACCTGGATTCTCACGCGGAAACGAAACACTGGATCAATTTTAATGATGTCGTGAATAGCTACCTGAAGAGCAGCTATGGCGAACGCCACTACCAGGAAATTCCAATGTAACGCCGGGGATGCCCGAGGGGCGCCACCGTGGCGCCCACCGCAAGGTCCGGGCCCGCGTCGAGCACGCCTTCGCCCGCATGAAGAGCTGGAAGATCCTCCGCGACTGCCGTCTCAAGGGCGGGCAATGACCACGGCCGGCCCTGCGGACCGGATCGGCCCCCTCACTCCGCAGGGCGGTGATCAGCTTGCTGAACTGCTGAAGGCTCAGCCCGATGAACGGACCAATCCACGAGGGCTCCGACGCCGTGATCACACCAGCCACGGCAAGATCATCCCACCTCTGACCATCGGTTACGGGACAGCCTCTAGCCCATGTTGGCCACGGCGGTTCGAGATTTTCGTGACTTGCTGAACGTTCACAGCCTGCTTTGCGCTACTGCGTGCGGGTGAACTTAGCGGCGGAATCACAGGCAAAGGCATCGAGCAAAGGATTCGGCGAGTGATGCTTGTCTGCGATCAGTGTTCTTGCAGGTCAGCACAGCGCCGAGGGTGAACGCACTTCTAATCCTGAGGTCGCAGGTTCGAGTCCTGCCGGGGGCGCTCCGATGCTGGTCACAGCGGTGGGGGACGATCTCGATCAAGATCATCCCCCACTTTACCCTCCCGCCTCGCTCTGCTCGCCCAGGGCCGAGGAAGTCGGGCCGGCGGACCGGTCGGAACACGCCGTTCGCGTTGGCGGAATCGGTGCGGACGTCCCGGTGCTCGGCGACTTTCCCGTTGTCCGGCCGGAACCGGTCTGTGGGAGCACGCCGGGCGGCCGGGTTTCCGGATCAGGGGTGAATGCGTGGCCGCCCCGTTCCCTCGGCGCCGACGCGCTCGATGTTCAGCCGTCGCGCATGTGCAGGAAGCCGCTGAACGCTTCGGGGTGATCCTGGAGGCCCGGGGCCGATGTGGTCGGCGATCGCCTTTTCCGGGACGCCACCGAGAGCCGTCCGGTGGTGCTCCACGACGATCTTCTCGTGCTGCTCCGGATCGGACGTCGCGCCGTGCTCCGGTTCTGCGATGCGCCGCTGCGCGCGGTGGTTCCTCGTTCGGTTCCGCGCGCGAGGGATCCGGCCGGGTTCGGAAGCGCTGCGGTCGTGTCGCGCCGCGCGCGGGATCAGCGTTCGGGCGAGGGCGGGCCGCTTCCCTGGACGCGGTCGAGCCACTCGTCCAACAGCGCCTTCTCCGGTGCGGTGAGGCGGTCGACGTCGGGCAGGGCCGCGCGGAGGGTGGTGGCCGCGCGCGCCACCGGGTCCGCGGCCGAGGGCCGGTCGGCGGGGTCTGGAACGGTGATCACGCCGCGGACCATCTCGAAAGCGCGGTCGGCGAGCGCGTCGGCGTCCGCCGGGTCGGAGTCGCTGCCGATCAGGGTGAAGATGGTGCCCCGCCCGGCCGCGTGCATCAGCTGCACCGCCTGCGGTTCGGGGACCGCTAGCCGTCCCGCTTCGGCGATCGCGTGGATGAGGCCGGTCAGGATCCGTTCCGCCTGCTGCTCCGCCTCCGAGGGGGCGCGGCGCCTGCGGGAACCGTAGAGGGCGCTGTAGACGTCGGGGTTCTCCAGGCCGAAGCCGATGTGCAGCCGCCACCCGTTGCGGAGGTCTTCGACCGGGTCGCCGGAGGGGCGCATCGCGGTCTTGCCCGCGAGGTACGTGCTGAGCGCGTGCCCGGCGACCGCGTCCATCAGGTCGTCCTTGTCGCCGAACAGGCGGTAGATCGCCGGGGCGTGCACGCCCGCCGCGGTCGCGACGGCCCGGGTGCTCACCGCGGCCGGGCCCCCTTCGTCGAGCAGGCGCTTGGCCACTTCGACGATCTTCATCTTGGTGTCGGTCGATCCCACGATCGGCAACGATAGCAGTCCCCTCGCCTGGAAGTATCAGTGATAACACTCTGGTTGCTCCGCCGGAAGTATCGGTGTTACCGTTTTAAGGGTAACGACGAAACTGGAGTACAGATGAAGACCACAGGACGCACCGCACTGATCGTCGGCGGCACGTCGGGCATCGGCCTGGAGTTCGCGCACCAGCTGACCGCGCTCGGCAACTCCGTCGTGATCACCGGCCGCGACCGGGAGCGGGTCGAGGAGCTGGCCGCCGAACACGGTTTCGCCGGAGAGGTCGTGGACGTCACCGACGCCGCGTCCATCACCGCGCTGCGCGACCGGGTCGTCGACCGGTTCCCCGACTTGGACACCGTGCTGATCAGCTCCGGCATCATGCTCCCGGAGCGGCACCTCGAGGCCGATGCGCTCGAAGTCGCCGAGCGGACGATCTCGACCAACCTGCTGGGCACCATCCGCGTGTTCACCGCGTTCCTGCCGCACCTGCGCACCCGGCCCGAAGCGTCGATCATCACCGTCACCTCCGGCCTCGCCTACGTGCCGATGCCGCTGACGCCGACCTACTCGGCGACCAAGGCCGGCGTGCACGCCTTCACCGAGGCCGTGCGGGCACAACTGCGCGGCACGCCGGTGCAGCTGATCGAGCTGGCGCCGCCGTTGACCAGGACCACGCTGATGGGGCCGGGCACCGACCACGCCGGGGCCATGCCGTTGGGCGAGTTCGTGTCCGAGGCGATCGGCCTGATCCAGGCCGACCCGGACATCCGGCAGGTGCTCGTGGACCGGGTGAAGCCGCAGCGGTTCGCGGCCGTCGACGGCACCTACGACGAGCTGTTCGAGAACCTGGTGGCCCGCCTCTGACCCGGGCGGTCACGTGCGGCCGGTCGTCCCCGCGAGGTGCCGCGGCCGCTCGCCGGGGTCGGAGCCGGGCGGAACGCGTGACCCGCCGCCGAGCGCGCAGCGTGCCGCGCGGCTCACCCCAGGACCAGATCCGCCCGCGCCCCACCGGATTCGGCGGTGCCGAAGCGGAGTTCCGCGCCGATCACCCGCGCCTGCCCGGCGGCGATGGTCAGTCCGAGCCCGTGCCCGCCGCCGCGTTCGGCGCGTCCGGTGCGGAACCGCCGCGGCCCGTCGGCGAGCAGGTCTGCGGGGAAGCCGGGGCCGTGGTCCGCGACGGTGAGGGTGGCGCCGCACACCGAGAGCACCACCGGCGGTCGCCCGTGCCGGTGGGCGTTGCGGAGCAGGTTCACCAGGATCCGCTGCACCCGCCGTGGATCGGTGTCCACCTCCGCGGGCTCGGCGACCTCCAGCCGCACCGGTTTCTCGGCGGCGGCGGCGGCCCGCTCGGCGAGCAGGTCCGCGCCGATGCGTTCCGGGGCGCCCTGCTCCCCGTCGGTTTCGAGGCGGGCCACTTCGAGCACGTCCTCGATCAACCCGCGCAGCCGGGACACCCGGTCGCGGACCAGTTCGCTCGGCCGCCCCGGCGGGAGCAGTTCGGCGGCGGTGACCAGGCCGGTCACCGGGGTGCGCAGTTCGTGCGCGATGTCGGCGGTGACCCGGCGCTCCGCTTCCAGCCGTGCCCGCAGCTCCGCTGCCATCGCGTCCACCGCCCCGCCGAGCGCGGTCACCTCGTCGCGCCCGGCTCCGGCGATGGTGTTGCCGACGCGGGCAGCCAGCTCGCCGTCGGCGATGCGCAGCGCCGTCGCCGACGCCGCGCCGATCCGCCGCGCCAGGCGCTGGCCGATGAACACCGCCAGCGCCCCGGACACCAGCAGCAGCGCCACCACACCCAGCACCAACGCCTGGTCGAGCTGCGCCAGCAGCCGGGCCTGCTCGGCGTACGGGTCGTGGACGGTCAGCACGTGCCCGCCGACCTCGGTGCCCGCCCACACCGCCGGGTCGGCGGCGTCCGCGTCCACGTAGGTCGCGAACGAACCGGCCCGCACCGCGGCCACCAGCGGTGCGGGGGCGGACGCGTCGTCCAGGCTCGCGGACTCGGGCAGGTCGCGGTGCGCGTAGTACGACTCCGCCGCGATCCGCAACCTGCTGCCGGTCTCCTGCCTGCTCAACGCCTCGCTGAGGTCCACGGCGCGGTAGTGCGTCCACAGCGCGAACGCCACGCCCGCCAGCGCCGCGACCCCGGCGATCGCCAGCGCGTTCTTCACCGCGACGCGCACGTCAGCCCACCAGCTTGTAGCCGAACCCGCGGACCGTCTCGATGCGCTCCTTGCCGACCTTCACCCGCAGCCGTTGCACGTGGACGTCGACGACCCGGGTGTCGCTGCTCGCCGGGTAGTCCCACACCTGTTCCAGCAGCCGCCCGCGGGACAGCACCCGGCCTGGCTCACCGGTGAACTCCAGCAGCAGGCGCAGTTCGGTCGGCGTCAGCGACAGCAGCCGCCCGCCGCGGCGCACCTCCAGCGAATCCCGGTCGAGCTCCAGGTCGCCGAACGCGAGCCGGTCGCCCGCGGACGCGTCCTCGGCGGGCCGTACCGGTTCCCGCCGCCGCAGCGCGGCGCGCAGCCTGGCGACCAGGACCATGGTGTCGAACGGCTTGGTCACGTAGTCGTCGGCGCCCGCCTCCAGGCCCTGCACCACGTCGACCGCGTCGCTGCGCGCGGTCAGCATCAGGATCGCCACCGAGGACTCCTCCCGGATGCCGCGGCACAGGCTGATCCCGTCCAGCTCGGGCAGCATCACGTCGAGCAGCACGACGTCGGGTTCCCGCTCGCGGAACGCCGCCAGCCCGGCCAGCCCGTCGCCCGCGGTGCGGATCTCGAACCCGTACCGACGCAGCGCCAGCTCGGTGGCCTCCCGGATCACCTCGTCGTCCTCGACGAGCAGCACTGTGGTGCCTCGGACGTCCCAGCTCATCGGATGATGGTCCCCCAACCGCCGTACGGCGTGGTGCCGGGCGCGCCGCCGGTGCGCTCGGCCATCGCGAACCGGTGTCCGTCCCAGCTGAACCGGAGCCGTTCCGTGGCGGTCGGGCAGCAGTGCGCGTCGTCCGGCGCGTAGAGGTCCCGGTCCAGCACCAGATCACCCCCTTCGGCGCGGAGCCCGGCGTCCGGGCCCAGGTAGCCGAACACCAGCGAGACCTGCTGGTCGCGGACGCTGTAGACCAGCGTTGCCTTGGTGCCACCGCTGCCGCTGTCGTGCACGGGGGCCAGCACGTCGGCCTCGCCGTCCTTGGTGACGTCCGCGTACACCGGGTCCTCCAGCCCGCACACCGAGCAGCCGCGCAGGATCCGCTTCACCTCGTCCGGCACCTTCGGATCGGCGAGCACCGTGCTGCGCAGGTCGATGTTGCGGATGTTGCGCAGTTCGGCGCCGGTCGGCGGGGCCACCTCGGCGGTCGTGGCGGGCTGCGGCGGTGCGAGCGCCGGGCCCTCGACCCGCAGCGCGGGACTTCCGCATCCGGCGCACCCGGCCGACACCGCCAGCACCGCGACCGCGGCGGCCGCGCGGATCGTCGTTCGCACCTTCGTCCTCCTTCACCCGCGGAACGCACCCGAACGTAGGCGGGGATCGTCGCGGTGACCCGACGGCCGGGTAACAGGCGGCGCGCGAAATCCACTCGACGAGGCCACGAACTGCTGAAACACGACTGCCCCTCGACCGATGGGTGACCGTTGCACGAGCTCCGGGCCGCCGTGAGGTCCGCTCCCTAGCGTCGTCGTCGAGCGGTGGGAACACCGGAAGCGAACGGAGAGGAAACACCATGCGCATGCGGAACCTGACCCTGGCGGTCGCCGGAGCCGGTCTGCTCCTCGGGGCGCCCGGGGTCGCGCTCGCGGCCGGTGGTGACGAGCTGCACGTGACCGCGGACGGGCTGGTCAAGCCGAACCAGGAGATCACCGTCACCGCCGACTGCCCGGGCCTCGGCGCCACGGCCACCTCGTCGTTCGGATCGGTCGCCCGGCTCGGGCCCGCCGCCGACGCCGGCGTGCTGATCGGTTCGCTGCGGGTTCCCAACCAGGTGCCCGCACCGGAGGGCGACGCGAACACCATCACCGTGCGCTGCGACAGCGGTGAGACCGGGTGGATCTCGCTGCCCGACGCGGGCAACTCGGACTCGCAGCGGCCCGCCGGGCTCTGACGACGACCGGCGGCGGGACCCGGCACGGGGCCCGGGACCGACGTCGGCGCACCGCGACCCGCCTCGGGCGGGAGCGGCGGGCGGTGGCCGGAATCGGGGCCGGTCACCGCCCAACCGGGCCCGCGACCTGGCGACGAGGCGCGAGGGCACCCGAAACCGCAGGTCAGGGTCCGGCGGTTAGGCTCGTTCCGTGGCTTCTGAGACCGTTCCCGGCGCACGCAGCAGGTCCACCACCGTCGGAATCCTGGTCGTCACGGCCGGGATCCTCGCCGCGGTGGTGGCGGCGGCGCTGACCGCGTTGTCGGCGAGCGACGCGTACGCGGCGTACGGCCTGCCCGACCCGGGCGCGGTGACCGAGTACGGCCTGCCCGTGGTGCGGGTCCTCGCCGAGACCGGCGCGGTGGTGTGCATCGGCTCGTTGCTGCTGGCCGCGTTCGGCATCCCGGCGAGCCGGTCCGGCCCGCTGCTCGCCGACGGCTACGCGGCGGTGCGGACCGCGGGCTGGGCCGCCGGGCTGTGGTGCGTGGGGGCCGCGTTGCTCGTGCCGTTCACCGCCGCCGACGCCACCGGGCGGCCGATCGGTGACGTCCTCGACGCCCAGGTGCTGTTCGGCCTCGTCGACGCCTTGGAGGAGGCGAAGGCGTGGCTGCTGACCGCGGGGATCGCGCTGGTGCTGGCCGTCGGCTGCCGCGTGGTGCTGTCCTGGGGCTGGACGGTGGTGCTGTTCGCGGTGTCGCTGCTGGGCATGTTCCCGCTGGTCGCCACCGGCCACTCGGCGAGCGGCGGGGCGCACGACATCGCCACGAACAGCCTGCTGTTCCACCTGTTCTCGGCCACGTTGTGGGTCGGCGGGCTGGTCGCGCTCCTCGCGCACCTGGCGCGCGGGGGTGCGCACGCGGGGCTGGTGGCGCGCCGGTTCTCGCGGATCGCGCTGGTCTGCTGGATCGTGATGGCCGCCTCCGGGGTGGTGAACGCCTTCGCGCGGGTGCCGCTGGACCAGCTGTTCAGCACCACCTACGGGGTGCTGGTGCTGGTCAAGGTGGTGCTGCTGGTGGTGCTCGGCGTCATCGGCCACTTCCAGCGGGAGCGGGCGGTGCGGACCGTGGCGGAGGGCGGCGGCGGGCTGCTGCGGCTCGGCGCGGTCGAGGTGCTCGTCATGTTCGCGACGATCGGGGTGGCCGTCGCCCTCGGCCGCACCCCGCCGCCGGCCGAGCTGGGGGCGGTGCCGGACCGCACCGAGCTGCTGATCGGCTACCCGCTGGACGGGCCGCCGACGGCCCTCCGGCTGCTGTTCGACTTCCGCTTCGACCTGGTCTTCGGCACGGCGGCGCTGGTGCTCGCCGGGCTGTACCTGTACGGGGTGCGGGTGCTGCACCGCCGCGGCGACCGGTGGCCGGTGGGGCGGACGGTCGCGTGGCTGTGCGGCTGCGCGAGCGTCCTGGTGGCCACCTCGTCCGGAGTGGGCCGGTACGCGCCGGCGATGTTCAGCGTCCACATGGGCCAGCACATGGTGCTGTCGATGCTGGCGCCGGTGCTGCTGGTGCTCGCGGGGCCGACGTCGCTGGCGTTGCGGGTGCTCAGGCCCGCGGCGAAGGGCAGCCCGCCGGGGGCGCGGGAGTGGCTGCTGGCGTTCCTGCACTCGCCGCTGACGCGGTGGTTGACGAATCCGTTCGTGGCGCTGGCGTTGTTCACCGGCTCGTTCTGGGCGCTGTACTTCTCCGGCCTGTTCGACGCGGCGCTGCCGCAGCACTGGGCGCACCTGGTGATGAACGCGCACTTCCTGCTCGCCGGGTACGTCTTCTACTGGCCGGTGATCGGGATCGACCCGGCGCCCCGGCCGCTGCCGTCGCTGGCGAAGCTGGGGATGGTGTTCGCCTCGATGCCGTTCCACGCGTTCTTCGGGATCACGTTGATGATGTCGAACACCGTGATCGGGTCGGACTTCTACCGCGGTCTTTCGCTGCCGTGGGCGTCGGACCTGCTGGCGGACCAGAACCTGGGCGGCGGGCTCGCGTGGGCGTCGGGGGAGGTGCCGCTGGTGGTGGTGATGCTGGCGTTGCTGATCCAGTGGTCGCGCGCGGACTACCGGGAAGCGCGGCGGTTGGACCGCAAGGCCGCGGTGGACGGGGACGCGGATCTGGCGGCCTACAACGAGATGCTGCGGCGGCTCTCCGCTGGGGACGCGTCGGGTTCGGGGGCGAAGAACCCGACCTCTCGCTCCGACGGGTGACCCTCGATGAGGGGTAAACCACCGGATTCCGATGAATCGGTCCACAGCGGCGCGATCTGTGCACAGATCGTGAAACCGGGGTGTCGGTGGGTGATCGGCGCCGCGCATCCTGGAACCCGAGCCGACGGACGGCTCCGCGTTCCAGGAGGTGGCGAGATGTTCGAGACGACCGTGGCCGTGGTGGGGACCGTGCTCACCGAACCGAGGATCCGCACCACCCCCGGCGGAGAGCGGGTGGTGTCCTTCCGCCTGGCGGGGAACTCCCGCCGCTACGACCGGGAGGCCGAGCGCTGGACCGATGGCGACCGGCTGATCGTGACCGTGAACTGCTGGCGCCGGGTCGCCGACGGGGTGCTCGGCGTGGTGGGCAAGGCCACGCCGCTGGTCGTGTCCGGGCGGCTGCACACCCGCGAGTTCGAGTCGGCCGCCGGTCGGCGGACGTCGGTGGAGGTGGAGGCCGCGGCGGTGGGCCTGGACCTGGCCCGGGGCAACCGGTTCCCCAGATCGGCCGAGCGCCCGGCCGCCGAACGCGATGCCGCCGCGACCGGCCCCGGAACCGGCCGGCCGGACGTCGCGGCGCCCCGCGACGGGTGATCTCCGCGCCACCCGGTAGGTCGGTGACCAGCGGTGGAGCAGGTGCGGTGCGGGCTGTGCGCGGCTGCCGGCGCGGCAATCGACGGCGGTGCACGAGCCGACACGGGACGCAACTACGATTCAGGGCATGGCCGAGTTCATTTACACCATGAAGAAGGTGCGGAAGGCACACGGGGACAAGGTCATCCTCGATGATGCGACCATCCAGTTCTACCCGGGTGCCAAGATCGGCGTCGTTGGCCCGAACGGCGCCGGCAAGTCGACCGTGCTCAAGATCATGGCGGGACTCGAGCAGCCGAACAACGGCGAAGCGTTCCTCTCGCCCGGCTACACCGTCGGCATCATGCAGCAGGAGCCGCCGCTCAACGAGGAGAAGACCGTCCTCGGCAACGTCGAAGAGGGCGTCGGCGAGATCATCGAGAAGCTGCACCGCTTCAACGCCATCGCCGAGCAGCTCGCCACCGACTACACCGACGAGCTGATGGAGGAGATGGGGCGCCTCCAGGAGGAGCTCGACCACGCGGACGCGTGGGAGATCGACTCCCAGCTCGACCAGGCGATGGACGCGCTGCGCTGCCCGCCGCCGGACGCCCAGGTCAGCCACCTCTCCGGTGGTGAGCGCCGCCGCGTCGCGCTGTGCAAGCTGCTGCTGAGCAAGCCCGACCTGCTGCTGCTGGACGAACCCACGAACCACCTGGACGCCGAGAGCGTGCTGTGGCTGGAGCAGTTCCTCGCGAACTACCCCGGCGCCGTCCTCGCCGTGACGCACGACAGGTACTTCCTGGACAACGTCGCGGGCTGGATCCTGGAGCTCGACCGCGGGCGCACCTACCCGTACGAGGGCAACTACTCCACCTACCTGGAGAAGAAGCAGGAACGCCTCGCGGTGCAGGGCAAGCGCGACCAGAAGCTGCAGAAGCGGCTGAAGGAAGAGCTGGAGTGGGTCCGTTCCAACGCCAAGGCCCGGCAGACCAAGTCCCGCTCCCGCCTGGACCGCTACGAGGAGATGGCGGCCGAGGCGGAGAAGACCCGGAAGCTGGACTTCGAGGAGATCCAGATCCCGCCGGGTCCGCGGCTGGGTAACCAGGTCGTCGAGGTCGAGAACCTCAAGAAGGGCTTCGGCGACAACCTGCTCATCGACGGGCTCTCGTTCGACCTGCCGCGCAACGGCATCGTCGGCGTCATCGGCCCGAACGGCGTCGGCAAGACGACCCTGTTCAAGACCATCGTCGGGCTGGAGCAGCCGGACGCGGGCACCGTCAAGGTCGGCGACACCGTCCGGTTGTCCTACGTCGACCAGAACCGGGCCAGCATCGACCCGAAGAAGAACGTGTGGGAGGTGGTCTCCGACGGTCTCGACTACATCCAGGTCGGCCAGGTCGAGATGCCGTCCCGCGCCTACGTCAGCGCGTTCGGCTTCAAGGGCCCCGACCAGCAGAAGCCCGCGGGCGTGCTCTCCGGTGGTGAGCGCAACCGGCTGAACCTGGCGCTGACCCTCAAGGAGGGCGGCAACCTGATCCTGCTGGACGAGCCGACGAACGACTTGGACGTCGAAACGCTGGGCTCGCTGGAGAACGCGCTGGAGCAGTTCCCCGGTTGCGCCGTGGTGATCTCGCACGACAGGTGGTTCCTGGACCGCGTCGCCACGCACATCCTGGCCTGGGAGGGCGACGACCAGAACCCGGCCAAGTGGTACTGGTTCGAGGGCAACTTCGAGGGCTACGAGAAGAACAAGATCGACAGACTGGGGCAGGAAGCCGCCCGTCCGCACAGAGTCACCCACCGGAAGTTGACCCGGGGCTGAACCTGAACGGGGAGGCGTCTTGGCCAGCGTGCACGGAGCTCATCCGGGCGGTGCGCAGGAATTGTTCGAACCCGCTTGGCAGATGCGCTGGCGGGTGCCCGAGCTCGCCCTGATGCTCGGCGATCAAGCCGTGGCGGAGGCCAGACGCATCGGTGACCGCGCGTTGCGGCTCCGTGCCGAGGCGGTGGCGCTGTTCGCGTCCAACCGCCTCGGGCACGGGGTCGCGATCACCCAGCGGGCCATCAGCGCCGTCCGGGACGCGGAGCGCGCGGGCGATCACGAGATCGCCGCGGAGCTGCGCGTCGAGCTCGCCTGCTGCGCCCGCACCGCGGGCGGGCACGAGGTCGCCCTGCGCGTGCTGCAACCGGTGCTGGAACGCGAGCGGATCGAACCGGCGCTGCGCGCGCACGCGCTGCTGGAGCTCGCCGCCGCGCTGCCCGGCAAGCAGCGGGAGTCCGAACGGGCCGAGGCGCTCGACGAGGCCGACCGGCTCTACGCGGCGGCCTCCGAGCTGAACCGGGACACCAGCAGGCTGCTGCTGGCACGGGTGCGCACCGCGCGCGCCGGGCACCTGCGGCGCAACGGCGATTTCGAGCAGGCCGCCCGGGCCGCCGAAGAAGGGCTGGCCCTGCTGGACCGGCTCGGCGACCCCGCCGCGGAGAGCGGTGAGATCCGCGCGCGCCTGGTGCTGGAGCGGGTCCACTCCCTGCTGGACCTCGGGCGCCGCACCGAGGCCGTCGAGGCCGCCTCGCCGGTCATCCGCACGCCCGTGCGCGCGGCCGCGGCCGGGCCGTCCGGCTGGTTGCGGCTGGCGCTGGCGACCCGCGTGCACCTGCCCGCCGGGGATCTCGCCGCGGCGGTGCGGCTGCTCAACGACGCCGCCGCCAACGCGGAACGCCACAAGCTGGACTGCCTGCTCACCGAATCGCTGAGCATGTCCTCGCAGACCCACGAGAAGGCGGAGGAGTTCGTCGAGGCGCTGGCCACGCTGCGCCGCGCGTACGCCGCGGACCGGCGCTGGCGGGCCGCCGTGCACGCCGCCCGGGTCCGGCTGCTGGAGGAGTTCCCGGCGCTGGCCACCGGCACCGGGCCTCCCCCGGCGGCACCGGGACCGGCGGGCACGACCACCGCCGCGCCGGAGGCCGCCGCGCCGCTCCCCGTCGCCGCACCGCCGCTGACCACGTCGGCGGACGTCCCGGCCCGCGCTCCGGCCGAGTCCTTCGGCAGCACCGGAACCACCGTGGCCGAGTCCTCCGGCGCCGACGCACCGGCCGCGGGATCCGGCCGTCGCGCGCACTCGGCGGAACCGGCAGTGGCCGGGGCGCACGACGTGGCCGCGGAAGCACCGCAGCAGCAGGAGACCGCGGGCCGCCGCCGCGCGGACGGCACGGGCCGTCCGCAGCGCACCACCGGCAGTCCGTTCGCCGCGAACTCCGGGTTCTCCCCGCCGCCCGAACCGGCGGAGCCCGTGCCCGCTCCGGATCCGCCGAACGAGCGTCCCGCGGCCGAGGCGACCCCGGAAGTCCCGACCGGGGCCGCGAACCGCATCGCTCCGGAGGACCCGCTCGACGAGTACCGCAAGCCGGGGGAGAGCAGCGTGCGCGACGCGGCGCGCAGGCTGATGGACACGTTGACCAGCCGCGTCGCCGACGACCGCAGGACGCACCAGGACCAGGGCGAGCAGCGCCGGGACCCCGGTCCGCTCGGTGCCATGCCGGCTCCGCGCGCGCCCGAGCCGGAGGCCGCGGGCACCGGCGGCAAGCGCCGCGCCCCTGAACCGGAGGAGCCCGCGGCGGAGGACTCCGGTCGGCACGGCGGCATGGACGTCCCGGTCGGCCGCGTCACCTCGGCGCCGTTCGGCGAAGGTTTCCCGGTCTACGACTTCGGTTCCCGCAGCGGACCGGCGATCCCGGAGCCGGAACCGGAAGGCGCGCGCACGGCCGAACCGGACGACGCGCCCGCTCCGCGCACCCGCGGCTCCCGGCGCCGGGAGGACGTCGCCGAGCCGCCGCCCACCGAGGTGAGCGCCCCGTGGGATCGCGGCGCACCGGGCGAGCCGAGCTTCCCGGACGTCACGGCGATCATGCCGGTCATCTCGGTGCCGGACCACGAGCCGCCGCCGACCTCGCAGGTCGGTGCGGTCGAGCACCTCGACGAGGACCGTGCGGAGCCGGATGCCGACGCGGCTCCGGGGACGCACGAGGAGGGTGGCAGGCGCTCGCGCGGCCGCACCCTCGCCGAGATCCGGGAGAGCCTCGCCGAGATGCAGCGCCACGGCCGCGAGGACGGCGCCCGGTCGCGCCGCGCGGCGCCGGAGCCCGCCGACGCCGGCGGGTACGAGGAGTCGCTGCCGGAGGATCCGCCGCGGTCCGGGGCTTCGTGGGCGGACCGCTACCTGGGCGCCTTCCTGGACGAGCGGGGAAGTGCCGGGGAGGGCGGTTCCGGCGGTCAGCACACCGGCGACAGGCACACCGGATCGACCGGCACCGCCGGTGCGAGCGAGGAGACTTCGGGTTCCGGTGGTCGCCGCCGCGCCCGGCACGCCGACCCGGACGACCGGTTCGGCGGCACCGCGCCGGATCCGCCGCGCTGGGACGCGGCGCCGTGGGACCGGCCGTCGTCCGCGCACGCCGCCCCCGACCCGCTCGGTCCACAAGGGACGGTCGAGTCGGCGGACGGGTTGCCGCCGACGCTGGGAATGCTGTCCGAGCCCACCGGGACGACCTCGTACCCGGGCGGTGGCGAGCCGGAGGTCTCCCCGTTCGACCGCACCCGCCCCGATTTCGGCCCGGTGCACGGCGCGTCCGAGTCCGACGACCAGCCCTTCGCCGCACCCGGTGGTACCGCCGCCGACCGCCTCGAATCGGCGGCGGAGCTGCTGGCCCGGCACCAGGACGGGAGCACGCAGGCCGCGGAGGAACCCGCCGGTGAGGTCGGCCTGGCGGACCTGCTGGCCGAGGCGCTGCTCGCCTACGAGAACGGCAGGCGCCAGGACGACGACGGACCGGGGCGGCACGGCCGGCCCGGTACCAACGGTCATCCGATCGGCCTGCCGCACCAGCACGAGGCGGAGCCGGATCCCGACGCGCGGCCTCGGCACCGCCGTCCCGCCCAGGACACCTGGACGCCCCGGTACTGAGCCGCGGACCCGTGCCCGCAGCGGTGTCGCGCGGGCGCGGGGGCCGGGGTGATCGGACGCCTGGCCACCGCCGCGCGATCCCGCCCGGCGTTCGTCCCGGTGCGCGCGGGCGCGGTGACGCGATCGCGCCCTGTTCCGCCGCATCCCGGCACCTCCGCGAGTTCCGGCGACCCGGCCGGTGTCTCGACCTCGCCCGCGCGACCGCCGATCGAGACGCCGCCCGGTTCCCGTCCGCCCGGCGTCGCGCACCGCCGGACCACTCGTCCGGAGGCACCGTGATCCTCCACACCCGCCCACCTGCACGCCCCCGTTCGCACAGTCCGCGCACCTCCGGAACCACCCGGAAATCGGAACGTCGCAGGAGGTTTCCGGTGGGAACGGTGCCGCTCCCACCTGATCGGCGCGCGGCCTGGCAGGCTTAGGGTGGAAGCCGTGTTGGCACAACGCGGTGCCGTCAAGCGTGGAGCAGCTGAAGATGACCTCGAAACCCCGATCCGCCATCCCCGACGCCGCGACCGGCGGGGCCGCCGTGCTGGAGAACCCGGAGGCCGCGAAGGCCTGGTTGCTCGACCGCGCCGCCGACTCCGCGGGGGAGCTCGGCGAGTTGCTGCGGACCTACTTCCGGCATGTGCCTGCCGAAGAGCTCGCCGGTGACGAACCCGACGAGCTCGTGGAGGCGCTGCGTTCGCACCACGCGCTCGCCGCCGAGCGGGTCGCCGGCCGTCCGCTGGTGCAGGTGGTGAACCCCAGCCTCGACGACGGCGGCTGGCGGAACCAGGCGACCGTGCTGCAGCTGGTCACCGACGACATGCCGTACCTGGTGGACAGCGTGATCGCCGAGCTGACCCGGCACGGTGCCGAGGTGCAGCGGATCATCCACCCGATCGTCGTGGTGCGCCGCGATGCCGCGGGCGCGCTGCTGGAGGTCTTGCCGCACGCGGACCCGGGCGCGCCGCCCGCGGACGCGCTCGCCGAGTCGTGGATGCTCGCCGAGGTCGACCGGATCACCGACGCGGACCGGCTGCAGGCGCTGGAGCAGGGCCTGCGCACCGTGCTCGGTGACGTCCGCGAGGTCGTCGAGGACACCGAGCGGATGCTGACCACCGCCCGCTCGCTGGCCGACGAGCTGGAGTCGCAGCCGGGGGCGCTGCCCGGCAAGCAGGCCGCGGACAGCGCGGGGCTGCTGCGCTGGCTCGCCGACGGGCACTTCACGTTCCTCGGCTACCGGCACAACGAGCTCGTCGAGCAGGACGGCAAGCCCGCGCTGAGCCCGGTGCTGGGGTCCGGTCTCGGCGTGCTGCGCAGCGACGCAGTCGCCGCCGAGGACCTCACGACCGGTCCGGACGTGCTGACCAGCACCCGTTCCGGGGAGCCGCTGGTGCTCACGCAGGCCAGCACCCCGTCGACGGTGCACCGCTCGGTGCACCCGTTCTACGTGGGCGTGCTGACCTTCGACGAGAACGGCGCGGTCACCGGGGAGCACCGGTTCATCGGCCTGTTCACCACCACCGCGCTGCACGAGAACGTGCTGGACATCCCGTTCATCGAGCGCCGGGTGCGCGAGGCGATCCACGGCGCCGGCTTCCCGCTGGAGTCGTACTCGGGCCAGCGGATGCTGGAGGAGATCCAGAACTACCCGCGCACCGAGCTGTTCTCCACCGACCTGGACACGCTGCGCGAGACGGTGACGGGCGTGCTGGCGCTGGCCGAGCGCCGGAAGCTGAAGCCGTTCGTGCGCCGCGACCCGTACGGCCGGTTCTTCTCCTGCCTGGTGTACCTGCCGCGGGACCGCTACACGACGCGGTCCCGGCTGGCGATGCAGGAGGTGCTGCTGACGGAGCTGGGCGGCGCGAGCGTCGAGTACAGCACCCGCGTCGGCGAGTCGGCGCTGGCCCGCGTGCACTTCGTGGTGCACACGAAGCCGGGCGGCGAGGCCCCGGAGCCGGACCTGGCCCGCATCCAGGAGCGGCTGTCCGAGGCGATCCACACCTGGGAAGACCAGATGGTCGACGAGGTGGAGATCGCCCCCGGCGACGCCGAGGAGCCGCGCCGGGTGCGCCGCTCGGAGGCCGCCAGCGAGGCCGCGCAGCAGTACGCCGCGTCGTTCCCGGAGGCGTACAAGGAGGACTTCAGCGCTGGGGAGGGCCTGCGCGACCTGCGGAAGCTGGCGTCGTTGTCCGGTGAGCGCGACCTGCGGATGTCGTTCTACACGCCGGAGGACGCCGCTCCGGGCGAGCGCCGGTTCAAGATCTACGTCACGGGCGAGCGGGTGACGCTGTCCCGCGTCCTGCCGGTGCTGCAGAGCATGGGCGTGGAGGTCGTGGACGAGCGGCCGTACGAGGTGGTGCCGGAGAGCGGCGCCGAGTGCTGGATCTACGACTTCGGCCTGCGGCTGGAGAGCGGGCTGCTGGAGACCGAGGGCGCCGAGCGGCTGGACACGCTGCGCGAGCGGTTCGAGGACTCGTTCCGCGCGGCCTGGCTGGGCGACGCCGAGGTGGACCGGTTCAACTCGCTGGTGCTGCGCGCCGGGTTGAGCTGGCGGCAGGCGTCGGTGCTGCGCGCCTACGCGAAGTACCTGCGCCAGACGGGGGTGCCCTACAGCCAGGAGTTCATCGCGGACGTGGTGCTCACGCACCGGGCGACGACGGTGGCGCTGACCAGGCTGTTCGAGGTGCGCTTCGACCCGAAGCTGGCCGAGGACGAGCGGGCCGCCCGGCAGGACGAGCTGCGGACCCAGATCACCCGGTTGATCGACGAGGTGACGAGCCTCAACGCGGACCGGATCCTGCGCAGCTACCTGAGCCTGATCACCGCGACGCTGCGCACCAACTACTACGCGGACGGCGCTCCGGAGCGCTCCTACCTGGCGATGAAGCTGGAGCCGAAGGAGATCCCGGGGCTGCCGGAGCCGCGGCCGGCCTACGAGATCTTCGTGTACTCCCCGCGGGTGGAGGGCGTGCACCTGCGCTTCGGTTCGGTGGCCCGCGGCGGGTTGCGCTGGTCGGACCGGCAGGAGGACTTCCGCACCGAGATCCTCGGCTTGGTGAAGGCGCAGGCGGTGAAGAACGCGGTGATCGTGCCGGTCGGCGCGAAGGGCGGGTTCGTGGTGAAGCGCCCGCCGCTGCCCACGGGGGACCCGGCGAAGGACCGGGAGGCGACGCTGAACGAGGGCATCGCCTGCTACCGGATGTTCATCTCGGGCCTGCTGGACCTGACCGACAACCTGGTGGGCGGCGAGGTGGCGCCCCCGGAGGGCGTGGTGCGCCACGACGGCGACGACACGTACCTGGTGGTGGCCGCGGACAAGGGCACCGCGTCGTTCTCGGACGTCGCCAACGACGTGGCCCGCTCCTACGGCTTCTGGCTGGGTGACGCGTTCGCCTCCGGCGGTTCGGTCGGCTACGACCACAAGGCGATGGGCATCACCGCGAAGGGCGCGTGGGAGAGCGTCAAGCGCCACTTCCGCGAGCTGGACCTGGACACCCAGCGCGAGGACTTCACCGTCGTCGGCATCGGCGACATGGGCGGGGACGTGTTCGGCAACGGCATGCTGCTGTCCGAGCACATCCGCCTGGTGGCGGCGTTCAACCACATGCACGTGTTCATCGACCCGGAGCCGGACGCGGCGAGCTCGTACGCGGAGCGGCGCAGGTTGTTCGAGCTGCCGCGTTCCACGTGGGACGACTACGACCGCAGCAGGATCAGCGAGGGCGGCGGCGTGTGGTCGCGGTCGCTGAAGTCGATCCCGCTGAACGCGCGGGTCCGCACCGCGCTGGGTATCGACGAGTCGGTGACGGCGCTGCCCCCGGCGGAGCTGATCAAGGCGATCCTGCAGGCCCCGACGGACCTGTTGTGGAACGGCGGCATCGGCACCTACGTGAAGGCCTCCACGGAGACGCACGGCGAGGTGGGCGACAAGGCCAACGACGCGGTCCGGGTGGACGGCGCGGACCTGCGGGTGCGGGTGGTCGGTGAGGGCGGCAACCTCGGCCTCACCCAGCGCGGCCGCATCGAGTTCGCGCGTGCCGGCGGCAAGGTCAACACCGATGCGCTGGACAACTCGGCCGGCGTGGATTGCTCGGACCACGAGGTGAACATCAAGGTCCTGCTGGACCACTTGGTCGCCGAGGGCGAGCTGGACGGCGAGCAGCGCAACGAGCTGCTGGCGGAGATGACCGACGAGGTCGCCGAGCTGGTGCTGGCCGACAACTACCGGCAGAACGAGGTGCTGGGCGTGTCCCGCGCGCACGCGGCGCCGATGGTGTCGGTGCACGCCCGGCAGATCACCGCGCTGGAGGAAGGTGGCCTGGACCGCGACCTGGAGGCGCTGCCGAGCAAGAAGGAGCTGCGGGACCGCGAGAAGAGCGGCACCGGGCTCACGTCGCCGGAGCTGGCGACGCTGCTGGCGCACGTGAAGCTGTCGCTGAAGGAGCAGGTGCTGGCCAGCGACCTGCCGGACGCGGACGCGTTCAGCGGGCGGCTGCCGGACTACTTCCCGCTGCCGCTGCGGGAGCGCTACGCCGACGCGATCCCCGCGCACCCGCTGCGCCGGGAGATCACCTCGACGCTGCTGGTCAACGAGGTCGTCGACGGTGCGGGCGTGTCCTACGCCTACCGGTTGTCCGAGGAGATCGCGGCGTCGGCCACCGACGCGGTGCGCGCCTACGCGGTCGTCACCAGCGTCTACGACCTGCCGGAGCTGTGGCGGCGGATCGACGAGCTGGACAACGTGGTGGCCAGCCGCGTCGCCGACGAGATGGTGCTGGCCAGCCGCAGGCTGCTGGACCGCGCGGCCCGCTGGCTGCTGTCGAACCGCCCGCAGCCGTTGGCGATCGGCGCGGAGATCAGCCGGTTCCGGCCGGTCGTGTCCGAGCTCGCGGCCAGCGTGCCCGGCCTGCTGCGCGGGCAGGCGGCCGTCGCCGCCGAGGAGAAGAAGCAGCAGCTCATCTCCGAGGGCGTCCCGGCGGACCTGGCGGAGCGCATCGGTGCCCTGCTGGACACCTACGCGCTGCTGGACATCACCGAGATCGCCGAGCTGGCCGAGCGGGACAACGGCGTCAGCGCCGAGCGCAGCCCGATGGAGAGCGCGGAGCTGTACTACACGCTGTCCGAGCACCTCGACATGGAGCGGCTGCTGGTCGCGGTCAACGGTCTGGAGCGCGGCAACCGGTGGCACTCGCTGGCCCGGCTGGCGCTGCGCGACGACATGTACGCCTCGCTGCGGGCGTTGACGATCGACGTGCTCAGCACCAGCGACCCGGAGGAACCGGCCGCGGACAAGATCGCCCAGTGGGAGGCGACGAACGCGTCCCGCATCGAGCGGGCCAGGACGTCGCTGGAGGCCATCAAGCGCTCCGGCGGGCTCGACCTGGCGACGTTGTCGGTGGCGACGCGGCAGCTGCGCAGCATGGTCCGCTGATCACCCGCCCCCGCGCCTGCGGGGGCTCGGGTGGTCGGCGGGACCGCGCGGTCTCGATGTCGGGAGGGGCGGGCCGGACGGTCCGCCCCTCCCGCGTCCGCGGGGCCGCCGGGCCGGTCCGCGTCCGGACTACGATCGGGGCGAACCTCAGCCATCACACGGGAAGGACACCGAGTGGGTGCTTTCGTAGCCGATGTTCCGCTGCGCTGGTCCGACATGGACGCGTTCGGGCACGTCAACCACGCCAGAACGGTGACCTTGCTGGAGGAAGCCCGGGTGGAGCTGCTGTTCACCGAGGCGGGCAGGCGGGGGCTGCTGGGCATGGCGGAGGGCATGGTGGTCGCGCGCCTCGCCGTCGACTACCGGATCCCGGTGTCGCACTCGGCGGGCACCTTGCAGGTGCGGATGTCGGTGCGAGACCTGAAGCCGGCGTCCTTCGTGATCGACTACTCGGCGTCGACCAGCGGGTCCGCGGAGGTCGCGACCGCGGAGACGCTGATGGTTCCCTACGACCTGAAGGCCGGGCGGCCGCGCAGGCTCAGCACCGACGAACGGGACTTCCTCGCCGAGTGGCAGCCGGTGCTCGCGCAGGCGGAAGCGGGCGGCCGTGCCTGAGCTGCGGATGCCCGACCAGGTGGAGCGCGAGGACCTCGGCGCGTTCGTGGCCCGTTCGGTGCGCCTCGACGGGCAGTCGGTGATCCGGCTGCGCAACCGCGGCGGCACCGGCCGGCTCGACGTGTGGGGCGCCACCCCCTTCGACGCGCTGTGCACCCGCTCGGTGGAAGGCGAGGTGGAACCCGCCGACGTCACCGTGTCCGGCAACGAACTGCTGGCCTCGTTGACCGTCGCGGGCGGGCCGGAGATGGATCCGGGGCCGCAGCGGGACCTGCTGTGGCGTTCCGAGCTGCCGCCGCCGGAGGGGTGGCGGCGGGTGGACGACCTGCCCGCGAAGCTCGTCGGCGAGGTCGCCGACCGCGGCATCGCCATGGCGAAGGAGAACGTCGGCCCGAAGGGCACCCCGCCCGCGTCGCTGCTGGACCAGGAGGTCTTCACCGTCAGCGGGTCCGGGCTGGACGTGAAGATCCCGCTGCGCTGCCTGTTCGTGCTCTCCGGCATGGGGTTCCTCGTCGCGGAACCGGCCGAGTCGGAGATCGTGCGGGTCAGCGCCACCGACTCGTGGTTGCGGATGGACTCCCGCTACGGGGCCGTGGTGCGCCGCAGGCACGCGCTGCTGTCCTTGTTGATGTGATCGGTTCGTCCTGCTCCGGGGGCGGGTGGCGGAACCGCAGCGGTCTTCTCGCCGCGGGATCGATTTCCGCCACCTGAGAAATCGCCGTCCTCGCGAGCGGACCGCTGAGAACCCGCGGGTTGGTCCGGTCGCTCTGGTGGTCGCCGCTGACGAGCAGACAGGACCACTGCTCAGCGGTAGGAGAGCTTGCGGGTGCACAGGTCCACCGCGGCGCTGACGGCGCCTTCGAGGGGACCGCGGCGGAAGAAGCGCTTCCACAGGTTCGCGAAGCCGAGGGAGAACAGCAGGAACAGCTCGGACATGTAGGTGTTCACGAACCCGACGATGCCTTCGGGGCGGTGCCCGTCGGCGGGGAACGCGGGCAGGTTCGGCACCCATTCGGCTTCCGGGCCCATGCTGGCCAGCTCGTCCAGCGTCTCCGGCACGCCGCTGAGCGGCCAGCCGCCGACGACGATCTGCCAGGACATCACCAGGGCGTGCAGCGCGTACAGCGTCAGCGCCATGGTGCCCGCCTTGATCAGCGGCAGCAGCGGTCGCTCGTAGCGGTCCGCGAGTTCCAGGCACAGTGCCAGGATCGCGACCGCGATGCCCAGCGAGGCGATCAGCTCGAACGAGGAACCGCTGTGCGCGCGGGCCGCCAGCAGCAGCTCCGGGTGCTCCAGCGGCACGGTCCCCTCGGTGAGCACGTCCGGCAGCGGTGGGTAGGTCAGCCCCAGCAGCGCCGTGGTCACGTAGGTGGCGGTGGCGACCGCGGCCCCGCCGATGCCGAGCCGCAGCCGCAGCGCGCGGGACCGCAGGTCGAGCCGGCCGAGGGTGAGTCCGGCCAGCACCAGCGCCAGGTACGTCGCCGCCGGGTAGAACCCGGTCAGCAGCAGGTCCACCACGCCCAGGTCGGCGATCAGGTTGCCCGGGTCGACGGAGTGCCACGCCCCGGCCGCGGCGGCCACCGCGTTGTCCCCGGCGAGCAACCAGCGCAGCAGGAACGACAGCTGCGGCCCGGCGAGGACGAGCACCGCGGCGGCGATCCCGGTGCCGCGCGGGCTCATCCCGAGGAACGGCAGGGACAGCAGGAAGTACACCCCGTAGAACGGGATGATCACGGTGAGCAGGAAGCCGGTGGCCTCGGTGGACTTCGCCAGCGCCAGCCCGATCAGCAGCAGCAGCACGGCGCGGACCGCGACCCGCACCCGCGCGTCCCGCAGCGCGCTGCCGGTCAGCGGCCTGCCGCGTCCGGTGAGCATCGCCAGGGAGACCCCGGCGAGGAAGGTGAACAGGGCGGTCGCGCGTCCGCTGGAGGCCTGCGCCAGCCCCACTTCCACGAATCCGCCGCAGAACGGCGCCCCGAAGTGGATCACGAACATGCCGAAGATGGCGACGAATCGGGCCAGGTCCACCCCGAGCAGGCGGGTACCGCGGGCCTTGGTGGAGCCCTCGGTGCGCTGCGGGGTGGCGTGGTGCGGTGCCGGGCTCGCTGCGGGCATGACGTCCTGGGGATACTGAGGCGGAACTCGGGCGTTGCACAACTTACCCGCCGGTCGCGCCGGGTCGATCGGAAGGTCGCCGGGCGCGTCGGGAAACCCGTCACCGGCTCGGCGGCCTGCGGTTCGACCCGATCTCCGCGGCCTGCCCGGCCGGTGGGAACGGCACCGGTCGCTCCCGGCGGGCGTGCGGCGGCGGGTCCGTCCGGAGCAGCCGGCCGCCCCGCCTGCGGGGGTCAGATGAGCCACACCGCCGTGTTCGGCGGCAGCCGGTCGCCGTCGAGCTCGCCGCTGGCCAGCAGCACTTCGCCCGGCGGCAGCGTCACCGGTTCCGCCGAGGCGTTCAACGCGCAGGTCAGCGCGCCCGGTTCCCGCCGGAACGCGAAGCATCCCGCCGGGGCGCCGAACCAGGCCACCTCGTCGCCGCGCAGCGCCGGGTGCTCCTTGCGCAGCTCCAGCGCCCGGCGGTACAGCGACAGCGTCGAGTCCGGGTCCTCCAGCTGGGCTTCCACGGTGTAGTCGGCCCACTCCGCCGACATCGGCCACCAGCCGCCCGGCACGGGGGAGAATCCGAACGACGGCTCATCGCCCTCCCACGGCATCGGGCCGCGCGCGGGCGGTGCCGACCGGGATCCGGCACCGGCGCTCGGCAGACCCAGCTCTTCACCGGTGTCCAGGCCGACGATCCCCGGCAGGCCCAGCGACACCAGGGCCAGCGCCCGTGCGCGGGCCTCCCCGGCGGCGCCGCCGCCGAACCGGGTCACCGGGTGCGTCCGGTCCTCCCCGGCCACCACCCACACGGCGGGGACGCCGAGCATCCGCGCGGACGCCAGCATCCGGGTGATGACCTCCCGCAGCTCGCCCGCGTCGAACAGGGTGCGGCCCAACCGCAGGTCGATGCCGATGTCCCAGCCGTCGTGGTCCTGGTAGGCGTCGAACCAGGACTCGTCGATGAGCACGCCGACACCGCGGCCCGGGTAGTCGGCGATGACCGGCGCCAGCGCCCGCAGCACCTCGCGGACCGCGGCTCCCGCCGGGGCGCCCGCGCCGGGCACCGAGGCGACCCGCAGCGCGTCCACGCCGCGGTCCAGCCAGAACCGCGCCGACTCCGCGAACACCTCGTGCTCCGGTGCGGTGAGCTGTTCGATCCGGTCGCGCTGCGCGGTGACGTCCACCGCGACCCGCAGGCCCGCGGCGTGCGCCTCGTCCACCAGCGATTCGAACGATTCCAGCTCGCCCAGCACCGGGTCGACGCCGCGACCCCGCAGCGGATCGGTCAGCGGCGCCGACGCCACCGCGGTCAGCCACAGGGCGTCCACGCCCAGCAGCTCCAGGTAGCCGAGGCGCAGCCGGGCGCCGTCGAGGTCCCCCACCCCGTCACCGTTGGCGTCGGCGAACGACCGGAGGTCCAGCCGGTAGAACACCGCATCGCGCCACCAGGGGGCGGCCGGAGCCGCTCCCGAGTCCCCCACCGGTGCGTTCATGACAATCGATCAGGCTCCTAGAACCACGAATTCATCATGCTCTGCGCCGCCATCTCCAAGTACTGCCAGAGCTGCTCGCGATGTTCGTCGCCCAGGTCGGCCTCGTCCACCGCTATCCGCATGCAGCGCAGCCACGCGTCCCGCTCCGCGGGACCCACCTTGAACGGTGCGTGCCGCATCCGCAGCCGGGGGTGTCCCCGGCGGTCCGAGTAGGTGTGCGGCCCGCCCCAGTACTGCATGAGGAACAGCCGCAGCCGCTCTTCGGCGGGACCGAGGTCCTCCTCCGGGTAGAGCGGGCGCAGCAGCTCGTCCTTCGCCACCTCCTCGTAGAACCGCGCCACGATGAAGCGGAAGGTGGGTTCGCCGCCGACTTGGTCGTAGAAGGTCTCCGGTGCGCTCACACCCGCCATCCTCCCCTGCCGGCGGCACCGCTCATACCTGGGCCGAGTCCAGCTGCGGCCGGCCGTGGGGGTACGGCGGCTCGATGTTCTCCTCGTCGTAGGCCCGCTTGATCGCGACGCGGAGCCTGCGCTGCACCGCCCACTGGGTGCTGGGCCGCACCTTCACCGTGAGCCGCAGCGTGATCGTGTCCGAGGTGATCTTGTCGACGCCGAGCATGTCCGGCGGGTTCAGCACGTCCTTCGACAGCGGTTCCCGGGCGGCGGCCTCGGTGGCGACGCGGAGCGCGACCTCCATGGCCTTCTCCACCGAGCTGGTGTGCGAGATCGGGAAGTCGACGACGGCGACGGCGAAGCCCTGGCTGGAGTTGCCGACGCGCAGGATCTCGCCGTTGCGCACGTACCAGACGGTGCCGTTGAGGTCGCGCAGCGTCGTGACGCGCAGGCCCACGGCCTCCACGGTGCCGCTGGCCTCGCCGAGGTCGACGATGTCGCCGACGCCGTACTGGTCCTCGACCATCATGAACATCCCGGACAGGAAGTCCCGGACGAGGTTCTGCGCGCCGAACGCGACGGCCACGCCCAGCACCCCGGCGGAGGCCAGGATCGGGGCGAGTTCGATGCCCAGCGACTTCAGCGCGTACATCAGCGCCAAGCCGAAGATCACGAACGAGGACAGCGACTTGAGCACCGAGCCGATGGTGCGGGCCCGCTGCATCCGGCGTTCCGAGAGCAGCGCCATCGCCGAGGACTCCGGGCGGCGTTCCTTCAGCGGCACCAGCAGCTTCGGCGTCTTGCCGCCGTTGCCCCTGGTGAGCCGGGAGATGGTGCGGTGCACGAAGTAGCGCACCAGGAGCGCGATGATGACGATCATCACGATGTTCAGCGGCTTGGCGATGAGCAGCTCGGAGTACATCGCCAGCCACTCGTTGCCGGTCCACGAGAAGACGGTCTGGCACCAGCTGCCGTCGTCCTCGACGCAGTTCGGCTGGGTCAGCAGCGGCTGGGTCAACAGCGGGGGTGTCATGGGTCGGGGTCTCCATGCTCGGGTGTTGCGAACGTCGAATCGCACCGCGGCAGGACGCGCCCCGCGCCGGTGCCGGCCGACTGCCTGCCGGGAGCTGCGGACGCCCCGCCGTCCGCAGTTCCCGGAGCCGGCCGCGCACCGCTGGACGGGCACGCGCCTACCGCGACTGAGTTGTCAGAGGTGGCGACCGCTCAGGCGAGGGGGAGCCCGGTGGCCTCCGCTAGGAAGGCGATCTGGTCGGTCGCCAGGCCCACGGTACGCGAAACGGACCGGGCGGAGTGCCCCACCTCGGTCTCCCGCCGCAGCAGCACCGGCCGCTGCTGCGGGTCCGAACTCGTGGCGTGCTGCAGGGCCGCGCACATCTTGCGCGCGTGGTTCGGGTCGACCCGGGTGTCGGACTCGTACACCGCGAACAGCACGGACGGGTAGCCGGTGCCCTCGGCGACCGCGTGGTACGGCGAGTACGACAGCAGCCAGTCCAGCTCCTCCGGGTCGTCGGCGGTCCCGTACTCGTCGTTCCAGGTGCGGCCCAGCAGGAACTTCTCGTAGCGCACCATGTCCAGCAGCGGCGCCGAGCACACCACCGCCCGGTACAGCTCCGGGCGTTGCGTCAGCGCCGCGCCGACCAGCAGCCCGCCGTTGGAGCCGCCGGTGATCGCCAGCCGGTCCGGGGAGGTCCAGCCGGTGGACACCAGGTGCTCGGCCGCGGCGTGGAAGTCGTCGAACACGTTCTGCTTGCTCTCGCGCATGCCCGCGCGGTGCCACTGCTCGCCTTCCTCGCCGCCGCCGCGCAGCGAGGGCAGCGCCCACACCCCGCCCGCGGCGACCCAGGCCAGCGCGGTGGGGGAGTAGGACGGCTCCATCGACAGCGAGAACCCGCCGTAGCCGGTGACCAGCGCGGGCCGCGGGACGTCCGGTTCGGCGGTCGGCGAGAGCAGGAACATCCGGACGGTGGTGCCGTCCTTCGAGGTGTACTCGACCTGGGAGGAGCGCACCTCCGGCAGCTCCGCCGCGCCCGGTGCGCGCCGCTCCTGCCGCGTGGTGCCGGAGGCCCGGGTGTAGAGGTGCACGCAGGGTGGCGTCGCGAAGTCGGTCCAGCCGATCCACAGCCGGTCCCGGTCGCCCTCGGTCTCCTCGTCGACGGCGGTCAGCGCCGTGATCTGGCCGGTGCCCGGCAGCGGGACCTGCTCGGTGCGGTCGCCGGTGACCGGGTCGTGCAGCGCCAGCTCGGACACCGCGTGCCGGGTGCGCAGCACCGCGAGCTTCGGGTCGTCGGTGCCGTCGTCGAACCAGCGCACCGCCTCCAGCACCGAATCCGGGTCCTCGGGGATCAGCTCCTGCCAGTTCGCCGGTTCCGGTGCCTCCGGGTCGGCGACGCAGAGCCGCCAGCGCGGGGCGTCCAGCGTCGTCTGCACGTACAGCCGGCCGTCGCGCTCCACCCACGCCGAGGCGCGGATGCCCTCGGAGGTGTCGACGACCTGGCGCAGCCGCCCGTCCCCGGACAGGTCCGCGATCCACATCGAGTCCCGCCGCGCCGTGCCGGGGCTGCCGTGCACCAGCAGCCAGCGGCCGTCCCGGGACACGCGGGCGTCGTAGTAGAAGGTGTGCTCCAGGCCGTCGCCGTGCACCAGCAGGTCGTCGTCCGGGTGCGCGCCCACCTGGTGGCGCCACACCCGGCGGTGGAACTGCTCCTCGCCGTCCGGCACGGCTTCCGGCGGCAGCCGCCGCACGTAGAAGTACTCGTTGCCGCCCGGCATCCACGAGATCGACGAGTAGCGGCACCGGTCGATGGGGCCTTCCAGCAGCTCGCCGGTGGTCACGTCCAGCACGTGCAGCAGCGACTCCTCGTCACCGCCGACGGAGACCTGGTAGGCGAGCCGGTCGCCCTCCAGGCTCGGCGACCAGCGGTCCAGCGTGGTGAGGCCGGACGGGTCCAGCTCGGTGACGTCCAGCAGCGGCCGCTCCGAACCGTCCTCGTCGAGCAGGTACAGCACCGGGAACTCCTGGCCCGGCGCGCGGCGGGTGAAGAACGCGCGACCGGCCCGCCACACCGGGGCCGACACCGACCCCGCCGAGAGCAGGGACGTCAGGCGCTGCGCGATCTCCGCGCGGCCGGGCAGCGCGTCGAGCCGGGCACGGGCGAACTCGTCCTGCGCGGCGGACCACTCCTCGGTCCGCGGGTCGGCCGGGTCCTCCAGCGCGCGGTACGGGTCGGGAACCCTCCTGCCGTGCAGGTCGTCGACCACGTCGGCGCGTTCGGCGTGCGGGTAGGACAGGGGCGGCTGAACCTTCGTCACGCCCGCCGACGATACGGGGGAACGGGCCGGGACCGGTGCGGGTGCGGCGGCATTCGCCGAATTCACCCTGAACGATCAACACCGGAGCCCATACGATCGGCGCAGTGGGGCCGGTCGGACCTCGGAGATCGCTCAGGTCCGCCGCGACCTCGGACTCGGCCCGCGGCGCAGGTGGCTAGCACGTGGTGAATCACACGTGCGTTCGGGGTGTCGATTGTGGTCGACTGGTCCTTGCCAACCGGTGGAGGTGGTCGCGTGCACGACCGAATACCGACTCCGACAGGCGCGGCCGCCGGGCTCGCGCCTCGGGCGACGCTGTGCCACGCGCCGCCCGCCGGGCAGTCGGGCACTTCCGCACCCGCCTGGCGCAAGCGGCGGGTGCTGCTGCTCAACACGACCTTCGAACCGCTGACCGCGCTTCCGCTGCGCAGAGCGATCGTGCTGCTGGTCTGCGGCAAGGCGGAGGTCGTGCACGGCGACTCGGCGGGACTGGTGCTGCACTCGGCCACCAGCAGCCACGAGGTGCCGTCGGTGATCCGGCTCAGCAGCTTCGTCCGCGTCCCGTACCGGGGGCGCGTCCCGCTCACCCGGTCCGCGCTGATGCACCGCGACGGGCATCGCTGCGTGTACTGCGGGGGGCGGGCCGAGACGATCGATCACGTGGTGCCGCGCAGCCGGGGCGGGCCGCACGAGTGGGAGAACTGCGTCGCTTGCTGCACCAGGTGCAACCACCGCAAGGCGGACAAGACGCTCAGCGAACTGGGCTGGCAGCTGCCGGTGGCCCCGCACGCTCCGCGCGGCAGGCACTGGCGCCTGATCGCCGGGCTGTCCGAGACGGACCCGCTGTGGCTGCCGTACCTGGGCGAATCGGCGGCGTGACGGCGCTGCGGGCACGTCAGGCCGCCGCGGTGAGCTGACGGGAACTCCGGCCGCTGATCCGCACGCCGCGGTCCTGGCCGGAGATCCGGACGCCGCGGCTGGCCGAGCTGATGCGCACGCCCGCTTGGGAGCTGATCCGGACGCCGCGCTCGGCTGCGCTGATCCGGACGCCTGCTTGCGAGCTGATCCGGACGCCGCGGTCCTGGGCGCTGATCCGCACGCCGCGGTCGGTGCTGCTGATGCGCACGCCCTGCTGGCCGCTGATCCGCACGCCGGCCCGGCTGCTGATGCGGACGCCGCGCCGCTGCGAGCTGACCCGGACCCCGCGGTTCTCGCCGCTGATGCGGACGCCCGCCCGCGAGCTGATCCGGACCCCGCAGCGCGAGCTGATCCGGACGCCGCGTTCCTCGCCGCTGATCCGGACGCCGCGCTCCTGACCGGAGATCCGGACGCCTGCCTGCGAGCTGATGCGCACGCCGCGGTCGTGACCTGAGATCCGGACGCCGCGCTCGGTGCCGCTGATCCGGACGCCGGTCCGCGAGCTGATCCGGACACCGCGCTCCTGACCTGAGATCCGGACACCGCGCTCCTCGCCGCTGATCCGCACGCCTGCCCGAGAGCTGATGCGGACGCCCTCGTGCGAGCTGATCCGCACACCGCGGTCCTCGCCGCTGATCCGGACGCCGCGTTCGGTGCCGCTGATGCGGACGCCGCGGTCGCCGCCGCTGATGCGCACGCCCCGCGAGCTGATCCGCACGCCCCGGTCTTCGCCGCTGATGCGGACGCCGCGCTGCTGCCCGCTGATGCGCACGCCCCGGTCTTCGCCGCTGATGCGGACGCCGCGCTGCTGCCCGCTGATGCGCACGCCCCGGCCCTCGCCGCTGATGCGGACCCCGCGGTCCGCCGAGCTGATCCGCACGCCGCGCCGGGCGCCGCTGATGCGGACTCCGGACTGCGAGCTGATCCGCACGCTCCGGTCCGCACCGCTGATCCGGACCCCGCGATTCGTCCCGCTGATGCGGATGCCGGCAGCCGTGTGCGGAACGTGTTCGACAAGGGGCTGCGCGTTCTGGAAAATGGTGTCAAGATTGCGCTGAGCGGCGGTGTTGATCGACGACATGGTGTGCCTCCCGCAGGCGAATAGACTGTCCATGGGGCTAGTGATCAAATATGCAAGACCCATACAGGTGAAAAACTAGAAGCGCGGGAGCGTTCAAACAAGCCGCCAACTCGCCGCCCGCTGCGACCTTCTGGATGGGCTCCATTCGGCGGCGGCGATTGCGCTGAAAGAGTTACATTACGTGAGGCGCGACACGCTTGACTAGTGACTTTCGGTAGCCCTTGTCCTGCTCAGGGCCGGGATGGTCACGTGCGGTCACGGAATCGACGTGCGCTGCTCACCAGGCGTGGCCTGGCCCGTGCGCCGCCGCGGCGGTCGGCGTCGGCGGTCGCGGGAGTCGCCGGCGACGCTCGGGATGGTCCTGCCGAGCCCGTTCCGCGGGGCGAACCCCCTGTTCGGCGCCGGTCCCCGGCACCAGGAGTGACCGCGGTGGCGGGGCGGGTCCGAAGAGCAGGGTCCTCGCACGAAACCGTTCTCGTGTCAAGAACGGCCCCGGCTCACCCGTTCGGACGCACGGTGTTTTCACCGGAAATTGAAGTCGCGTTCTCCTGGGCGCGGGCGGATCGGTCAGCCGCGATGCCGATTCCGCCGGTCGGATTCTGCATCGATCCGCGCGATCCGGTGCGCGAGGAATTGTCGTTTCCCCAGGTGGCGAAGAGGTCTCGCCGGTCTTGTTCCGCGTGCGCGGAAAAGCGGATCGGAGTTGTCCACAAGAATGCCGGGCTGTCCACAGGCCGGTTCGCGGCGGCGGCCGGACCTCGGGCGGAGGACACGGGCGTGCCGTGGCGTCGTCCCACGCGGCGACGTGATCGGCTACCGTGCTCAGCGTGACTGCGGTTGAGACCTTCCTCGTGCTGGCGGTGATCCCGGCGTCCGTGTACCTCCTGGTCGCGCTGATCACCCTCCGCTCGAAGCTGACCCGTTCCCGATACCGCGCAGGGCAGGACTGGGAGTTCGCCCCGGTGTTCTGGGTGGCCGATCCGGCGCGCGTGAGCACCGCGCCGCCGGGCGACCAGGACTCCGCGGAGACGGCGTCCGCCGCAGCCGAGCACGCGCACAGCACCGACCGGGGAGGCGCACGTGGCCACTGGTGAGATCACCGGCGAGGGCCGCTCCGGCGGCGACCAGGACCTGGCGACCGGGGAGGCGGTGACCGCGACCGGCCGGCTGTCCATCGCCCGGCGCGTCCGCCCGGAAGGGCCGCACCTGCCGTTCAGCACCGGTCAGCTCGCCCGGCTCGACGAGGCGCTCACCCTCTCCAGCCGCAGCACCGGGCTGGAGTTCGCGGTGTACCTGGGCGACCTCGGCGAGCAGACCCGGGAGACCGCGGGCGAGCTGCACGCCAACCTCGGGGCGCGCGCCGCCGAAGGGGTGCTGCTGGCGGTGTCGCCGCAGCAGCGAGCGGTGGAGATCGTGACCGGCGAGGAGTCGAAGCGCCGCGTCCCGGACCGCAGCTGCCAGCTGGCGCTGATGACGATGGTCGCTTCGTTCAAGGAGGGCGAGATGATCGAAGGGCTGCTCAGCGCGTTGCGGATGCTCGCCGACGCCGCCGGCACCCAGCGCTGAGCCGAACCCGGCGCTCGACCCGAACGTGAAGCGGGGGGGGGCCCGACCAGGTCCGCCCCCGTTCTCGTGCCCGCGGGTTACGAGCGGTCGAACTCGCGCGCGGCCAGCGCTCGCACGATCCCGGCCCGCCCCTCGGAGACCAGCCGCCGCAGCGCCGCCGGCCGCTCCTCGGCGAGCCAGGCGTCGGCGGCGTCGACGGTGCTCTGCCGCACGGCCCAGGACGGGAACAGCCCGATGACGGTGGGCTGCGCGCGCTCGCTGGACCGCCGCTGCCACACCTCGTCGATCTCGGCGAAGTAGCGCTCCACGTAGGAGGCCAGCAGCTCGCGCTGCCCCGGGTGCTGGAACCCGGCGATGATCGCGTCGCTGACCGCGTTCGGCAGTTCGTCGTCGTGCACGGCGCGCTGCCAGGCGCGTTCCTTGGACTCCGGGGTGGGGATGAGCGACCGCGCCCGCTCGGCCTTGCGGCGGCCGGTGGCGGTCCGGTCCTGGTCGAGCTCGGCGTCGATCTCGTCCTCGGCGGCGGCGCCGTGCGCGACGAGCGCCTGCAGCAGCAGCCAGCGCAGGTCGGTGTCGACGGCGAGCCCCGGCAGCGGCTCCGTGCCGTCCAGCCAGCCGCGCACCGCCGCGAGGTGCTGCTCGCCGAGCACCGAGGAGGCCAGCGTGTTCACGAACGCCAGCTGGTGGTCCGACCCCGGTTCGGCGGCCCGCGCCAGTTCCAGCATCCGGGTGGAGAACCGGTCCCAGCCCTCGGGCTGCCAGTCGGCGTCGGCGTAGGAGGCCAGCGCGGTCTGGGTCTGCAGCAGGACCCGCTGCACCACGCCGATCTCGCTCTCCGCGCCGATCCCGGAGTCGGCGGAGCGGCCGAGCACGAGGCTGACGAAGTCGCGCGCCTTGAGCTCCGCCTCCCGGGTCATCTCCCAGGCGGTGGACCAGCACAGCGCGCGCGGCAGCGACTGCTCGATGTCGCCGATCCGGTCGATGAGCGTGGCCAGCGACTCGGGGTCGAGCCGCATCGTGCAGTAGGTGAGGTCGTCGTCGTTGACCAGCACCAGCTTGCCGCGGTGCACGCCGACCAGGTCGGGCACCGCGGTGCGCTCACCGCTGACGTCCAGTTCGACGCGGTGGGTGCGCACGAGCCGCCCGGTGGCCGGGTCGTCGTCGTAGACGCCGATCGCGAGCCGGTGGGTGCGGTGCTCACCGGCACCGGGGCGGGCGCCGTTCTGCACGACGGTGAACTCGGTGAACCGGCCCTCGTCGTCGGTGCTGAACCGGGGGCGCAGCATGTTCAGGCCGGTGGTCTGCAGCCACTGGGCGCTCCACCAGGACAAGTCGCGCCCGGACGCCTCCTCCAGGGCCAGCAGCAGGTCGTTCAGGGTGGCGTTGCCCCACGCGTGCCGCTCGAAGTAGCCGCGCAGCCCGGCGAGGAAGTTGTCCAGCCCCACGTACGCGACGAGCTGTTTGAGCACCGAAGCGCCCTTGGCGTAGGTGATGCCGTCGAAGTTCACCTCGACGGCCTGCAGGTCGGGGATGTCGGCGGCGACCGGGTGCGTGGAGGGCAGCTGGTCCTGCCGGTACGCCCAGGACTTCTCGACGCTGGCGAAGGTGGTCCAGGCGCTCGTGTACTGCGTGCCGCCGACCTGCGCGAGCACGCTGGCCCAGGTGGCGAACGACTCGTTGAGCCACAGGTCGTCCCACCAGCGCATGGTGACGAGGTCGCCGAACCACATGTGCGCCATCTCGTGCAGCACGGTCTCGGCGCGGCGCTCGTAGAGGTAGCCGGTGACCTTCGACCGGAAGACGAAGTCCTCCAGGAAGGTGACGCAGCCGGCGTTCTCCATGGCGCCCGCGTTGAACTCCGGCACGAAGCACTGGTCGTACTTGCCGAACGGGTAGGGGACCCCGAACGCCTTGTGGTAGAAGGCGAAGCCCTGCTTGGTCTCGGTGAACAGCCGCTCCGCGTCGAGGTGTTCGGCGAGCGAGGCGCGGCAGTACAGGCCCAACGGGATCGGGTCCTGGCCGTCCTCGCCGGGGAACTCGTCGCGCCACTCCGCGTAGGGGCCCGCGACGAGCGCGACCAGGTAGGTCGACATCCGTTCGGTGGTCTCGAACGCGTGGGTGCGGGTATCACCGGTTCCGGTGATCTCGGCGGGCGCGTTGGAGATGACCTTCCAGGACGCGGGCGCGTGCACCGTGATCCGGTAGGTGGCCTTGAGGTCGGGCTGGTCGAAGCAGGTGAACATCCGCTTCGCGTCGGCCGTCTCGAACTGGCTGTAGAGGTAGACGCCGCCGTCGACGGGGTCGATGAAGCGGTGCAGCCCCTCACCGGTGTTGGTGTAGGAGAGGTCGGCGCGCACCACGAGCTCGTTGTCCGCGGCGAGCTCCGGCAACGCGAGCCCGGTGTCCTCGGCGTAGCCGGACACGTCGAGCTCGACGCCGTTGAGCGTCGCCCCGTGCACCTGCGCGGCCATCAGATCGATCCAGGTCGACTCGCCCGGCCGGGTGCTGCGGAACCGCACCGTCGTGGTGGAACCGAAGGTCCGCACGTCCGGCCCGTCCGCGCCGTCGGAGAGGTCCAGTTCGATCACGTAGGACTCGACGTCGAGCAGCGCGGCGCGCTGTTCAGCCTGGTCCTGGGTGAGGTTCGGCGGAGCCACGGATCACCTCGTTGTTCGTTGGGATGGCGCACCGGACGATCCGCGCCGGTGCGGGGCGCTGGAAATCCAATCACGCCGGGGCGCGGCCGTGCCGCCCGACGCCTGATCATCGCCGCCGGGCGTGTCGGCGAGCCCGTGAATTCCGGGGAATTCGCGGCTCGGGCGCCGTTCATCCGGGAATACCGGCACATTCCACACTCGTTCGGGCCGAACGGGAAGAGCGGCGGGCCGTGCCGGGTTGTACGGGTGGCGGGCGTCCGCCCGCGCCGATCGATCTCCGTGCTGGAGCACGGAGCACGGAGCACTGTGGAGGGTTCGTCCATGAGCACCGAGCGTCCGAAGGTCGACTTCTACTTCGACCCGGCCTGCCCCTTCGCCTGGGTCTCGTCCCGCTGGATGCTGGAGGTCGCCCAGGTCCGGGACATCGACCTGAACTTCCGGGTGATGAGCCTGGCGGTGCTGAACGAGGGGCGGGACCTCCCGGCGGAGTACCAGGACCTGATGAAGCGGGCGTGGGGCCCGGTCCGGGTCGCGATCGCCGCCGCCGAGCAGCACGGCGAGGAGGTGCTCAGCCCGCTGTACACGGCGCTGGGGCGCCGGATCCACGACGAGGGGAACAAGGACTTCGAGCAGGTCGTCGCCGCCGCGTTGGACGAGGTCGGGCTCCCCGCGTCGCTGGCGGGTGCCGCCGAGGTCACCGACTACGACGAGAAGCTGCGCGCCAGCCACCACGCCGGGATGGACCCGGTGGGCGACGACGTCGGCACCCCCACCATCCACGTGGACGGGGTGGCGTTCTTCGGCCCGATCACCACCCGCATCCCGCGCGGGGAGCAGGCGGGCGAGCTGTTCGACGCGGCGCGCACGTTGGCCGGATATCCGTACTTCTTCGAGCTCAAGCGGACCCGGACCGAATCCCCGCGCTTCGACTGATCCCCGGCTGCGGTCGCCCGGCGGTCGGGTGGCGGAGCCTCGGCGGTCATCTCGCCGCGGGCCCGACGTCTCCGGTGGCTCCGCGCCACCGGAGACATCGCCGTCCTCGCGAGGCGGCCGCTGCGAACCCGCGGGTGCGCTGGTCGTCGGCGCAGCGGTTTCGCCGCTGACAGGACGGGGATCGCGGCTGTAGCGTCCCGGCTTCGGTGGTGTTCGGGCCAGTGGTGTTCGGGTCGGTGGATGTTCGGGCCGGTGGGGGTGTCGCGGTGGGCGCCAAGGTGGTGATCACGCGGTCGGGCGCGCGGACGCCCGGTGCTCCGGCGCTGCTGTGCCTGCCGGGCACGATGTGCGACCCGGTGATCTTCGACGGGCTGGCGGAGGCGACCGGCACCGACGTGCTCGTCGCGCCGTGGCTCGAATGGCCCGGGCCGCACGAGGTGGCGCGGCTCGGGGAGCGGGTCGCGGAAACGGCCGCGGAGCACGGGCCGGTGGTGCTGCTGGGGCACTCGACTGGTGCGGTGATCGCGCTGTGCGCCGCGCTACACGACCGGGCCTCGCACGCTCCGGCGGTGCGCGGCGTGCTCTGCTGCGACAGCGGCGCGAACATGCGCGGCCACGGCGACGTGGACGCGATCATCGACCGCGTCGCGCGGAACTGGGGACCCGAGCTGTGGCGGGCGGTGGCGCGCCGCTCGGTGCACCTGCCGCCACCCGCGGCCGTCGCCGAACTCCTCGACGCCTATCCGGCCGGGCTCGACCGGGAGGCGGTGCTGGCGGTGCTGCGCAGCCAGCGCGACACCGACCTGCTCCCGCGGCTCGGCGAGCTGGCGGGACTGCCCGCGCTCGTGGTGCACGGCCGCTTCGACACCGCGCGCACCCCGGAGCACGCGCGTGAGCTCGCGCGTGCGCTGGACGCGCCGGAACCCGTGCTGCTGGAGTGCGGGCACACGCCGCCGGTCGAACTGCCCGCCGAGTTCGGCGCCGCAGTGGCCGCGTTCCTGCAGCGGCTGTCCTGAACCGGCGTTCCGGCTCGCCGCCCGCCCGAAATTTCCGATCTTCGGAGGGTGCGCGCGCGTTCCGGGGTGTGCCAGGCTCGGTGGAAGCCCGATCATCGATCTCCCGGAGGAACTCATGGCGGCGCCCACGACCAGCCGGACCGACCACGTGATCGGTGGCGACTACGTCGCCGGAACCGGGGAGCGGATCGAGGTGGTCAACCCGGCCACCGAGCAGGTGATCGGTTCGGTTCCCGCCGGAACGGCTCAGGAAGTGGACGCGGCGGTCGCCGCGCCCCGCGCCGCCTTCGACGACTGGGCCGCGCGCCCCGTCGAGGAGCGTTCCGCCGCGGTGCGCCGCATCTCGGAGGGCATCGCGCGCCGCCGCGACGAGATCGCCGCGACCGTCACCGCCGAGATGGGATCGCCGATCACCTTCGCCACCCAGGTGCACGCGAGCGTGCCGGTGGCGACCTCGCGCGGCATCGCCGACCTGCTCGACCAGGGCTACGAGTGGACCGAGGAAGCGGGCGGTTCGCTGATCGTGCGCGAGCCGATCGGGGTGGTCGCGGCGATCACGCCGTGGAACTACCCGCTGCACCAGGTGGTGGCGAAGGTCGCCCCGGCGCTCGCCGCCGGCTGCACCGTGGTGCTCAAGCCCAGCGAGGTCGCCCCCCTCACCGCCGCCATCTTCGCCGAGGTCGTCGCGGAGGCCGGGCTGCCCGCCGGGGTGTTCAACCTGGTGCACGGCACCGGCCCGGTGGTGGGGGAGGCGCTGGCCGCGCACCGCGACGTGGACATGGTGTCGTTCACCGGTTCCACCCGCGCCGGTCGCCGCGTCTCGGAGGTGGCGGCGCGGACGGTGAAGCGGGTGGCGCTGGAGCTCGGCGGCAAGTCGGCGAACGTGGTCCTCGACGACGCGGACCTCGCGAAGGCGGTGAAGCTGGGCGCCGCGGGCTGCTTCCCGAACGGCGGTCAGAGCTGCAACGCGCTGAGCCGGATGCTCGTCCCCGAATCCCGCTACGCGGAGGCGGTGGAGCTCGCGGTCGGCGCCGTCGCCAAGTACACCGTCGGCGACCCCGCGGACGAGACCACCCGCATCGGTCCGATGGTCTCGGACGTGCAGCGCGACCGCGTCGTCGACTACATCCGCCAGGGCATCGCCGAAGGAGCCTCGGTGGCGGTGGGCGGGCCGGACGCGCCGGAGGGGCTGGACACCGGCTACTTCGTGCGCCCCACCGTGTTCACCGGGGTCACCCCGGACATGACGATCGCCCGCGAGGAGATCTTCGGCCCGGTGCTGTCGATCCTGCCGTACCGCGACGAGGAGGAGGCGATCGCGATCGCCAACGACTCCGAGTACGGCCTGTCCGGCGCCGTCTTCGGCTCCGACGAGCGGGCGCTGGCGGTGGCGCGGCGGCTGCGCACCGGGCAGGTCGCGGTGAACGGCGGCGCGGTCGACCCGAACGCCCCGTTCGGCGGCTACAAGCAGTCCGGCAACGGCCGCGAGTTCGGCAGGCACGGCCTCGAAGAATTCCTGGAGGTCAAGGCCATCCTCCGGTGAGCCGCGCACGACCGGCCCGGCGCTCCGGACCGCTCCCGGTCGAGACCTGCTGATCAACACGGTGCGGCTCCCCGAGACCGAGGTCCGGCGGATGTCCCAGGAGGAGGCGAGCGCTCGGCTCGACGAGTGCTGGACCGGCACCTGACCCCGCCGGCTCCCGCTGCTTAACCTGGTGGCGTGATCGAGGTCCGGGAGTGGCACGAGTGGCCGTCGGCGGAGGCGGAGGCCGTCGCCGTGCAGGAACGGCTGCGGTCGGAGGTGCGGTTCGACGGGTTCCCCGCGGAGGTCCGCACGGCCGCCGGGCTGGACGTCGCCTACGGCGCGGACGACGACGAGGTGATCGCGGCGGTCACGGTGCTCGACCTCGCCGAGCTGTCCGTGGTGGACAGGTCGGTGGTGCGGTCCCGCGTCGCATTCCCGTACGTGCCGGGCCTGTTCGCGTTCCGCGAGGCACCGCCGCTGCTGGCCGCGTTGACCGGGCTGGAGGTGGAGCCGGACGTGCTGGTCTGCGACGGGCAGGGGCTGGCGCACCCGCGGCGGTTCGGGCTGGCCTGCCACCTCGGGGTGCTCACGGACCTGCCGAGCGTCGGCGTCGGCAAGACCGCGCTGGGCCGCTACGACCCGCCCGGCCCGGAACGCGGTGATCGGGCTCCGCTGCTGCTGGACGGCGAACCGGTGGGCGCCGCGCTGCGCACCCGCCGCGCGGTGAAGCCGGTGTTCGTCTCGGTCGGCCACCGCTGCACCCTCGACGAGGCGTGCGAGCTGGTCCTGCGCCTCACCCCGCACTACCGCCTGCCGGAGACCACGCGCACCGCCGACCGGCTGGGCCGCGCCGAAGCCCGCGGCACCTGAGCGCGCCCGCTCCGGTCACCGGCGCCCGGTCGGCTCCACGACGAGGTTTCCGCCGCGGTCCCACCGCTCGTGGCGCACGAGGTTCCCGGCGGCGTCGAACTCGCGCCGTTCGGCGAGGCGGCCGTTCGCGTGCCACTCGCGGTGGCTGCCGACGGACCTGCCGTCCCGCATCCGGCCGTCCTTCCGCAGCCGTCCCGAGGACCGCCATTCCCGGTAGGGGCCGTCGGGGTATCCGGCGAAGTACGAGCGGGTGGAGACGAGTTCGCCGTCCGCGGACCGTTCCACCACGACGCCGGTGAACGGTTCGCCGCGGTGGAAGACCAGACCGGTGGGATCCATCTCGATGTCGTCCTCGTCGACGCGAACCTCACCCACGGCGGTCCTCCCCGCTGCTCGGCTCCGCGCGAGTGCCGGGGCGGATCAGCTCGCTTTCTCCGCTGCGCGCAGTTTGTCGGCGAACCACGCCGGGAGGTTCGGCTCGTCCCGGGGGAACATGGCCTGTTCGTCGGTGTACGCGCGCAACGGTGGTTCGTCGTGCCACTGCGGTGGGTTGTCCCGGTTGTAGACGATCTCGAAGTCGGCGGGTGGGTTCAGCCGGTAGAACGGGGAGAACCAGGTGCCCAGGCGTGGCCGGTGCATGCCGACGCGCAGGCGCCAGAGCAGGTTCCACACCTCCTCCGGAGGTGCCCACTGGACCAGTTCGCCCGCCGAGTTCTTCGCCCCCGCGCCTACTTGGACGTGGCGTCCGATCGCCTTGTACTCGACGGCGAGGCGGCTCCAGTCCTGCGGTGCGGAGCGCTGGACGAGGTCGGTGACCTCGTCCAGCAGCGCCTTCTGCTCGACGGGGTCCAGTTCCAGGTTCGTCATCGTGTCCTCTGATCCGTTCCCGCACGTGGGCCGACCCGGCCGGAGAAGCTCAGTGCACGCCGGAGCACCGTGCGTCGGCGAAGTGGGGACGCAGTCGCCCGTACCCGTTGACCCCCTGGCGCGCGGTGGACCGGCTCAGTTCGTTTCTTCCGCGACGAGATCTCCAGTCGCGCTGAAAGTTCTGCGGCGGATCAGCTGCCCGCCCTCGGCGAAGTCCACCTCGGTTGCGATCGTCCCGTTCGGTCGCCAGGTGCGGTGCGTTCCCGTCGGAGATCCGCGGTGGAAGGCGCCCTCGGATTTGAGGTTGCCGTCCGGGTACCACTCGCGGTCGAGACCTTCTTGGAGGCCGTCCGCGTACTCGGTGGAGTACAGCAGCGTGCCGTCTTCCGAAGAGTCCTCCTCTGCTCCGGTGAACGGTTGTCCTTGGTAGTGGACACGTCCTTCGGGGCCCTCGTCAAGTTCATCTTCGCGGACTCGGAGCATTCTTTCCCCTTGCGTCATCTGGCCTTTCGGGCGGCATTTTGCCGGCCCAGTGGTTCATGGTAGTCCGGGTTCGCCACTTCAGTCGGAACACGTTCGCGCGAACCCTTTCTTTCAGGGTCTTCCCCAATGGTGTATCCGCCTGGCGCCATCGTCGCCCCTGCGGACAGGTCGGCTTCATCGTGCTTGTTGGCGGGCAGCGAGTCGGGGCCGGAAACGATGCGGGCGCAGTTAGCACAGCACGTGGCAATGTCGTGCGGCTCGTCTTTGAAGGTGAAGCGAGCATCGACATACACGTCATCGAGGAATTCTTGGAACTTCTCGGGTGAATCGATGGAATCCCCGGTGATCTTCTCCCGTGTTCGCATGAGCTCGTTGAGTGCCTTGACTTCCGCATGGCGCTGTGGGGTGTCGTGGTGCGGGAATTCGGATTGGGGAATGTCGCTCAGATCGGTTTGTGCAGGGTTGCCGCTCATCGCCGCGATGTGCTTTCGCAGCTCGGGATGCAGATCCCTGTTCAGGGGCGTCTTGTCCGGTGTTCCATTGATTCCCTCCGCTACCACGCCGGTACGTCGATCGATTGCAACGGCGTTGACGGCGGCACGAACCTTGCCGAGGGACCTCTTGGTGTAGGGGACGTCGTTCTCGTCAGTGTGCGGGGCATCTCTCTTCAGCTTGCCGCCCTTGAAATTGTCCTCCACGGCATTCTGGATTCCTTGCTGGCGTGATTCGACGGAGTCGCGCACGTATTGGTGGACGGGAGAACCGTCGATATGAGTGATGACGCCGCCTTCGTAGTCGATATGGCGGGTGTCGTCCTGGGCGCCAACGCGTTCCAGCTCCTGGCCCAAAGCGATGTCCGAGGGTACGTGCGGTCGTCGATGAGACTCGAAACGGTCCTCGTTGTCTCCCCGGCTCTCCGCGTCGTCCGGGGCTGGGCCGGGGTCTTCGCCGTCTCGGGTGGGGTGGAAGCCGTCGGTGCCGGCGGGGGTGTGGGTGCCGTCGGGGTGGTGGGTGTCCCAGCCGCCGTTCGGGGGCCAGCCGGGACGGCCGTCGGGTCCCAGGTCGGAGGCGAAGACGCGGCCGCCGCCGTCGGTCCAGGCGAGGCCGCGCGGGGCCGTGACGGGCACGCCCAGCTCGTGGGCCAGGTCGCGGGCGAGTCCGCTGGTGCCCGCGTCGCAGGACAGCAGGCGCAGCGGTTTCCCGTCCCAGTTCGGGTCGCGGCGCAGCACGTCCGCGAACTCCTGCGCGCTGAACGCGTGATCACCGACGCGGATCCGGCCGTCCGGCAGCGCGTGCACGTCCACCGTGTGGTGGACGCCGTCGTCGGGGACGCGCTGCGCGAGGTCCCGCATGCCCGGGTCGTGGTGGTAGGAGGAGCCGCCGGGCGTGTGCTCGCGGGTCGACTCCGCCTGGTCCAGCTGGTGCTGCCGTTCGGGAGTGCCCGGATCGGCGTCCCGGTCGGGCGGGAAGTCGGCGTCGTGCGGACGCTGATCGGTGTCCTGCTGCCGGTTCGGGCCGTCGTGCGGCTCGGGGGCCTCGTGCGGGCGGTCCGGGCGCGGTTCGGCGGCGTCGTGCGCCGGCGTCTCGGGTCGAGCCGGGCCGTCCGGGGGTGCGGCGCCTCCGGCGTGCGTGGTGTCGGGGCCGTCCGCCCGCGGCGACTCCGAGCCGCCGGAGTCGGTGTGCGGCCGGTCGTGCCGGTTCGGTCCGCCGGATTCCGGTGCGTCCGCAGTGCGCGGCGGCGCAGCCGCGTCCGGCCTGGTCGCGGGACCCGTCCCCGCGTCGCCGGTGCGGTGGGGCTCGGTGGCGTGGTGCTGAGAATCGGTTCGGTGCGCCGGGCCGTCCGTCCTCGGCGGGGCTCCCGGGGTGTCGGACCGCTGCGGGCCGCCTGCTGCCGGTGCATCGGCGCGCACGGGTGCTTCGCCTGCCGGGCCGTTCGTCCGCGGCGGTCCGTCCGGTCGTGCCGGGCTCGCAGCGCCGTCCGGGCGCGATCGGCCCGGAGGGCCCTCGGGGGAGTGCGGCGTCGAGCGCTGTCCGGGGACGTCCGCGGGCTGGGCGTGCCTGCCGGACCGCGGCGAGGCCGGTGCCTCCGCCGCGCCCCGAGCCGCCGGTGCGCGTTCGCCGCGCGGGCCGCCGGGCCCCGGCGAGTCGCCGCCGATCGGGCGGCCCGCGGCACCTGGCGTGCCGGACGTCCCGGTCCAGCCACCGCCCGCGCCGGGACGGGACCCGCCCGATCCCGCGGCGCCCGCGCTACCGGGAGCGCCTGCTGGGGCACCACCTGCGGGGGCACCGCCCATCGCGCCGCCGCCCACGGAGCTGCTCTGATCACCGCGAGCGGGCGTGCCCGGCGCGGGGGCCGAACCCGTCGGAGCATCCGCCGGACGTGCCGGTGCGTCCACATTGGACGCGGAAGCCGTGCTCGCCGGGCCGTTGTTCCCCGGCTGGTTGCGGTGCGCGGAATCCGCGCCGCCGTGCGAAGCCGCACCCGCACCGGCGCCGCCCGGACTGCCACCGGAACCGGCGGCGACCGACGAGCCCGCACCGTCGCCGCGCGTCCCGGAATCCGCCGCGCCGCCGGAGCCGCTCGAGCTCCCCGCGTCCGAACCGGCGGAGTCCGCCCGCGGGGACGCACCGGAACCGTCCGGGGCGGCGGCACGGGACGCACCGCCGTCCTCCGCACGCGGAGCACCGCCGGAATCCGCCGTCCGCGCCGACCCGCCGTCGGAATCCGCGGATCGCGTCGACCCGTCATCGGAGTGCGCGCCCGCGGAATCGGTGGACCGGGTGGTCGTCCCGTCGGCGTCGGAGGTGCGCGCCGACCCGCCGTCGGCGTCCGTAGCGCGAGCGGAGCCGCCGTCCGAGGCGCCGGTGCGCTGCGCGCCCGCGTCGGAGTCGGTGGACCGCGCGGAACTCCCGTCGGCGTCCCCGGAGCGCGTCGCGCCGCCGTCCGAATCCGCGGCGCGGCCGCCATCGGAGTCCGTTCCGCGTGCGGTGCTGCCGTCGGAGTCCGCGGATCGCGTCGCGCCGCCGTCGGATTCGGCGGTGCGCGTGGAGCCGCCGTCGGATCCGTTCTGGCCGGACCCGCTCTCCGCCGCGGAGCCGGAGTCGCCGCCGGAGCCCGACTGCCCACCGTCCCCGTGCGCCCCCGAGTCCGAACCGTCGGACGCCCCGGAATCCGAGCCTCCCGACGAGCCGCTGCTCGCCGACCCGGCTGAATCTCCCGATCCGGCCCCGGAATCACCGGACAACATGTCCTCAATGGACGAACGAGATCCGCCGGAGCCGCCGTCCGCGGCCGAATCCGAGCCGCCCGATCCGGAGCCGGATTCGCTCCGACTCGAACCGCCCGCGTCCGAACCGCCCGCGTCCGAACCGCCCCCGTCCGAACCGCCCCCGTCCGAACCGCCCGAGGCCGAACCACCCGAGGCCGAGCTGCTCGACGACGAAGCTCCCGAGCCGTCCCCGGATTCCCCGGCCCCACCCGTGTCCGGCACGTCCGGCGTGTCGAAGTGGTTGGACAGCGCGGCGCCCCCGGCGCCCATCCCGGCGCCCATCGCCCCGCCGGACAGGGCACCGCTGCCGACGTCGCTCCAGTCGATCTCGCCTTCGGTGATGAGCTGTTCGGCGGCGCTGCCGATGGCGCCCTGCGCGGCGCCGGTGGCCGCTCCCTTCACGGCTTCGGCGCCGACGTTCTTCGCGGCGCTCTCCCCGGCGGCTCCGGCGGCATCGCCCGCGGCCCGCCCAGCGGCGCTCGCCGCGCTGCCCGCCGCATCGCCCGCGGCGTCCCCGGCGGCCCGCCCGGCCGCGCCCGCCGCGGTTCCGGCGGCGTCCCCCGCGGCGTCGCCGACGGCGCCCGCGGCCTTGCGGGCGGCGACATTGCCGACGCCCTCGAAGACGCCGCCGACGGTGCCGCTGATGGCGCCGCTGATGGCGGCGTCCTTGAACTTCCCGCCGTCGAGGCCCTTGCGCTCGCCGGAGGCGATCTGGACGCCCTGCACCGCGGCCTCGATGGCGACGGAGGTGGCGACCTCGATGGCGACGTTCTTGGCGATGCTCAGCACCAGCTGCTTGAAGATCTGCATCACCACGGTGCGGGTGATGCCCTGGGCGATGGGGATGCCCGCGGTGGACGCGCCGAAGCTGAACGCCGCGCTCGCGATCATCGCGGCGATCTGGATGGCCAGCGCGATCAGCGAGGCGATGATGGTGAGCTTGGTGTGCTCCACGTCCAGCGCCGCGTCGTCGCAGCCCTGCGCGAGCTGCTCGCACGCCTCCTGGATCTTGGGCAGCGCGGCCGCACCGCCGTCGCCGATGTCCTTCCACAGCTGTTCGAACGCGTCGTGGGTCTGGCCCTCCATGCCGCTGAGCGACTGGGTGGCGCCGCCGTTCGCGTCGGTGGTGACGCCTTCGACGCCGTCGCCCGCGGCGCGCCAGGCGTCGGCGAGGCGGCGCAGCGCGTCCTCGTCACCTTCCGGCCAGGACTGGCCGACGACGATCGGCAGCAGCCACTTGACCTCGTCGGGCATCTCGAGACTCATCGCGGTACGACTCCCCAGTCGATCTTCGGCCCGCGGGCCGGTTGTCAGCTCTGCGGCACGTTCGCGATGTCGGAGGCGGACTCGGCGTCGCGGCCTTCGGTGTCGTCGGCGGTGGCCTTGAGGTTGTCCATGATGTTGCCGAGCGCTTCGGCGAGCTTCCCGATGCCGTCGGTGACGTCGGTGCTGTTCTTGACGTAGGTCTCGGCGAACTTCTGCCCGGCCTCGTCGTCGCCCCAGCACTCGCCTTCGCCGTCCAGGCTGGACTTGAGCTGCTTGAGGACCTCGTCCAACCGGTCCCCGGCGGCACCGATGCGGGTGCCCCCCGCCCGGATCTCCTCCGGGCGCATCCGCATCCGGTCGCTCACCAGCGCCCCTCCGTCATGAACGACTGCGGCGGTTCGTCGTCGTCATCGGCGGGGCGCTCCCGCTGCGGCTTCGGCGACTGCTTGCCGGTGCGGGCGGCGCGTTCCGCGGCCGGGTCGGGTGGGGCGACGAGCGGGCCGCTGCTGGGCATGAAGTCCGCCAGGTAGGGGGCGCCGGCGAACAGGTCCGGCAGTTCGGGAGTTTCGGCGAGCGAGGCGAAGTCCGACTGCAGCGACTGCTGCGCGCTGCCGGTGGCCTCGCGGACGACGCTGGTGATGGTGCGGGCCAGCTGTTCCGGGGTGGTGCGTTCGAAGGCCTTCGGGGACAGCAGCAGCTGCTCCAGGGTGCCGGTCGCGTCCACCCGCGCGGTGATCACGCCGTCCTCGGAGGTGACCTCGTGGGTCTTGGCCGCCGCCTCGGACTGCTTCTCCTGGATCTCGGCCGTGCGGCGGCGCAGGTCCGCGAGCATGCCGTCGATCTGGCCGCGCAACGCGTCGTTGCTCGCCTGCAGCTGCTGCCGCCGCGCCGCATCGGACTGGTCCGGACTGGACACCGTCGCCTCCCAGGTGTTGTTCGCCGCACAACCGTCGAGATCGCCCCAGCGCAGTGCCGTTGTGCGGGTGGTGGGCCGGGGGTTCTCCGGCCGTTGCCGAGCATGACGTCCGCGATCGGCGATCGGTGCCCCTGGGGGCGGAATTGGCTCCGTTCAGCCCAGCGCGGGCGGCCGAACGGACTAGTGGTGGCTGCGCAGGGCGTGCTCGGTGGTGCCGGCCGGGTACGGGGAGTCGCGCAGCACCTCCGCGGTGGTCAGCTCGCCCCGCTCGTGGGCGGCGCAGAGCGCGGCCAGCCGGGCCAGCTCGTCCCGCTGGGCGCGCACGTCCGCCGCGCCCACGGGTTCCCCGTGGCCGGGGACGACGACCTCGGGGCGCAGCGCGAGCAGCGCGTCGAGCGCGTCCGGCCAGGTCCGCGGATGGGCGTCCTCGAAGTCCGGCGGGGCGCCCTGCTCGACGAGGTCGCCGGCGAAGACCACGGCCGCGTCCGGCACTTCGACCACCAGGTCGTGGTCGGTGTGCGCGGGGCCGAAGTGGTGCAGCCGCACCCGCCGGCCGCCGAGGTCGAGTTCGGTCCGGTCGCCGACCGGCCGGTCCGGCGGGACGACCTCGGTGCGCTCCAAGGCCGCCGCGACCTCCGGGCGTCCCTCGTCCCGGTAATGCGCGCTCCACTCGCGGCGCTGCCGCTCGGCGTGCCCGCGCAGGTAGGTGGCGCAGCGCTCGTGGGCGTGGACCGGGGCGGGCCGGAACGCTGCCGTGCCGAAGCAGTGGTCGAAGTGGCCGTGGGTGAGCACGACCTCGCAGGGCAGCGCCGTCTTCGCCCGCACCGCCGCCGCCAGCTCCGCGCCCTGCCGCTGGTCGCCGCGGGTGTCGACGACCAGCGCGCGTTCGGCACCCAGCACCAGCCCGGTGCCGAGGTCCAGCTCCGCGTACCGCCGGACCCACACCGCCTCCCCGACGGTCACCCACCGCCCGATCACGACGGCACCGCCGTCGCGGGCGGGGCCGAGGTGGCGGGACCGTGCTCGCCCTGGTCGGAGCGGATGGTGCTGATCCGGGTCATGGCGGAACCGTAACCAGGGTGCGGGACGGCGGTGGGGCGTTTGGCACACTGCCTGCGTGCGCGTCTACCTAGGATCCGATCACGCAGGCTTCGACCTCAAGAACCACCTGGTCACGTGGCTGACCGAGCGCGGCCACGAGGTGACCGACGTGGGCCCGGCGGCCTACGACGCCCAGGACGACTACCCGCCGTTCTGCGTCGAGGCGGCTCGCCGCGTCGTCGCCGACGAGGGCAGCCTCGGGCTGGTCATCGGTGGCTCCGGCAACGGCGAGCAGATCGCCGCCAACAAGGTCCCCGGCGCCCGCGCGGCCCTGACCTGGAACGTCGACACCGCGAAGTTGGCCCGCCAGCACAACAACGCGCTGCTCGCCGGCATCGGCGCGCGGATGCACTCCGTCGAGGAGGTCGAGGAGATCGTCGAGGCGTTCCTCGGCACCGAGTTCGAAGGCGGCAGGCACCAGCGCCGCATCGACCTGCTCTCCGACTACGAGCGGACCGGCACCCCGCCGGCGCTGCCCGCGGAGTGAACTGACATGACCGGTGCACGCCCGGCGACCGCGCTGCTGACGCCGCTGGTGGCGTTCGGCGGCGCGGTGCTGGGCGTGCTCGTCCTCTTCTTCGCGCAGCGCGCGTTGAGCCCGTACCTCGCGGGTGGCCCGGGCGCGGTGTGCACCGCGCCGGATTGCGTGCTGGGCGTCGGGTTGTGGCTGCTGCTCGGTGGTTTCCTCGCGGTGTGCCTGGCCTTCGTCGCCGGGACCGCGGTGGCGCTGGCCAAGGGCGCGGCGCCGGGAGCGGTGCGGCGCGGGCTGCTCGTCGCGGCCTGCTGCGTGCTGGCCTACCTGGTCGAATCGATCGTGCTGTGGGTGCTGTTCTGAGCGCGGCGCCGACCCGGAAGGCCCGTGATGCCTGAGGGGCACACGCTGCACCGGCTCGCCGGGCTGCACGATTCCCGCTTCGGCGGTCACCTGGTCCGGGTGTCGAGCCCGCAGGGCCGGTTCGCGGGCGGGGCCGCGCGGGTGGACGGGGCGCGGTTCGAACGCGCCGAGGCGCACGGCAAGCACCTGTTCCACTTCTACGGCCCGGAAGTCGTGCACGTGCACCTCGGGTTGTACGGCGGGTTCACCGAATTCCCGCTGCCACCGCAGGAACCGCGCGGGCAGGTGCGGATGCGGATCGTCGGGCCCGGCCGCGGCACCGACCTGCGCGGCCCGACGGCCTGCGAGCTGATCACCCTCGACGAGGTGGCCGCGCTGCGCGACCGGCTCGGACCGGACCCGCTGCGCGCCGACGCCGAACCGGAGCGCGCGTGGGCGCGGATCTCGCGGTCCCGGAGTTCCATCGCGGCCCTGCTGCTGGACCAGGCGGTGCTGGCCGGTGCGGGCAACGTGTACCGCGCGGAAGTGCTGTTCCGGCACGGCATCCCGCCGTACACGCCGGGTCGCGAGCTGGGCGAGCGGGCGTGGAAGTCGATCTGGACCGACCTGGTCGAGCTGATGGCCGACGGGGTGCGCGTCGGCCGCATCGACACGGTGCGCCCGGAGCACGAGCCGGCCGCGATGGGGCGGGAACCGCGCCAGGACCGGCACGGGGGAGAGGTCTACGTGTACCGCCGGGCGGGGGCGCCGTGCCTGGTCTGCGGGACGCCGATCGCCACCGCGGGCCTGTCCGGCCGCAACCTGTACTGGTGCCCGGTCTGCCAGTCGACGCCGGTGGAATCCGCGCGGTGACCGGCCCGGCCGCCTGAGCGCGACGGCCCCGCACCCGTCAGAAGCCGAAGTCGCCCAGGTCGAAGTCGAAGTCCCCGAAGTCCCCGCCGGGATCGTCGCCGCCGAAGTCTCCCGGGTCCCCGCCGTCGCCGAGCGCGCCCGGGTCCCCGAGGTCCCCGCCGCCGACGTCACCGGCCGCGGCGGCCTCCGGCACGCCGGCCATGCCGCTGAACATGGCGCTCATCAGCAGGAACGAACCGGCGCCCCAGGCCCCGGCGACGAGCGCGGGCTTCCACCACGGCTCGCTGTACCAGCCTTCGGGCACCGGGCGGCCCGCGACGCGCCCGCCGGGGTAGTAGTGCGGGGTGGCGTCGCCGGGCGTGGGGGAGGCCACCTGCTGCCTGCCGTCGACCTCGACCTCGCGGTGTTCGGTGACCTTCCCGGCGCCGTGGCTGAGATCGGGCAGCTCGGGACCGGGGTCGAGTTCCATCGCGGTGCGCGCTGCGCGCACGTAGTAGAGGCCTTCCATCGCGGTCTGCGTGGTGAGCCTGCACTGCTCGGCGGAGGACGCCTGGTCGAGCTGGGAGACGGCGGCGTTGTGCCGTTCGGCGGCGTCGGCCATGGCCTGCTTCGAGGCGTCGTCGGTGCCGTCGATGTTGAGGACCTGCCCGCCCAGCCGCTCCACCCAGCGCCGCGCCTCGGCGCGGGAGTCGTCGAGTTCCCGCTGCTGGTGGGCGAGGTTCTGCCTGCGGGACCACCACACCGCACCGATGATCACGATCGCGGCGACGACGATCAGGATGAGTGCGCCCATGGTCCCTCCGAGCCGTTCCAGGGCGGACCTGCCGCCGCGTCCACACTTTCGACGGTACCCGTTCGGAGGAAGTGCCGGAGCGATCGCGCAACCCTGCGCGACCGGCCGTTCGCACCCGGCGCCGGACGCACCCCCGGCGTTCGACCCGCGCAGCAGGCCGTTTCTCGTCAGCGGCGAAGCCGATGAGCCGCCGACCACCAGAGCAAGAGGAGCACCCGCCACCGGAGCACCGAGCAGCAGAAGGGGGAGAAGAAGTCAGCCCAGCGGGACCTGCGCAATGGTCTCCCACTCGGAGCAGGAGTGGTCGCGGTTGAGCCGCACCAGCGACACCGCGGAGCTCTTGGCGGTGGTCGGGTCGACGTCGGTGCCGCCGAGGGTGGCGACCGCGAAGATCGCGGGCCCTTCGGTGGTGGAGAACGCGAGGCTGATGTGCCGGTCGACCTCTTCGGGTTCGGCGGGCAGCTGCTCGGTGCCGAGCACGTCCGCGGTCGCGGCCCGCAGCCGTTCCCGCAGGTCCCACAGCGAGGTCTGCGGTTCCGCTGGCAGCGACAGCGACTCGGGCAGCACCACGGCCCGGTGGAAGGCCAGCGCCAGCGGGTTGAACCCGGCGAGGCGTTCGGCGGCGGCGGCGACGAGCTCGTCGGTCCGCTCCGGCGGGACTTCGTCGGTGAACCCGACCTCCTGCACGAGGATGTGCATCCATTCGAGCGGGACGAGGTCGAACCCGGGCAGGTCGCGCAGCGCGTACTGGTACTGGTTCACCAGGTTGCGCAGTCCGGGCTGGTCGGCGAACGGCAACAGCCAGGCGTAGCTGGTGCGGCCGGAGTGCCATCCGGGTCGCCAGCGGGCGTGGTTGCGGACCTGGTCGGCGTGCGGCAATTCGGTCACCCTTCAAATAGTGCACCGGCGGGGGCCGCTGTGGGGCGACCTTGAGCTATCTCACGGTCGAGGTGTCGGCGTGGTCGCCGCCGTGCTTCCCGGGCCGCGCACGGGGTTTCCGCACGTGGTCGAGGGTGGCGGCGGCGTCGGAGTCGCGGACCCGCAGCGACAGCAGCAGCCCGGCGATGCCGAAGCCGATGGAGGCGAGGAACGCGCCCCGGTAGGCGGCCATCTGCACCTGCTGCGCGGCCCCGGCGACGCCCATGTCCGCGGTGGACGCGTAGGCGGTGCTCAGCGCCACGAAGATGGTCGCGCACACGGCGGTGCCGAGCGCGGTCGCGACCTGCCTGCTGGCGTTGAACAGCGAACTGGCGTGCCCCATCGCGGGCCCGCTGATGCGGGCGAACGCGGCGGTCTGCAACGGCGTCATCAGCAGCCCCATGCCGAGGCCGAGCCACATGAGCAGCACCACCAGGAACCACACCGGCGTGCCGGTGTCGAGCAGCTGCAGCGCGAACCCGACGGAGATGAGCACGCCGAACCCCACCAGCAGCAGCCTGCGCGGGCCGACGCGCCCGTAGACGCGGCTGACGACCTGGGTGGCGACGAGCATGCTCAGCGCCTGCGGCATCAGCACCAGCCCGGATTCGAGCGGGGTGTAGCCGCGCAGGTTCTGCAGGAACAGCGGCAGCAGGAACAGCGTCCCGAAGATCGCCCCGGTGGAGCAGATGAGCAGCGCGTTCCCGGTGCCGAACAGCCGGTCGCCGAGCAGCCGCAGGTCCAGCATCGGCTCGGGCGTGCGCAGTTCGCGCACGACGAGCCCGCCGATGAGCAGCACCGCGGCCAGCAGCACGCCCCACACGGAGGGCCGGCCCCAGCCGAGCTGGGCGCCCTGGTCGAGCGCGACGAGCAGCGTGGCCAGCCCGGCCCCGGCGAGCACGAACCCGGGCAGGTCGAAGCGGCCCGGCCGGTCGCGCTGCTCCTCCTTGAGGAACAGCACGGTGAACAGCAGCGCCACGGCCCCGACGGGCACGTTGATGAAGAAGATCCACCGCCAGCTGGCGTACTGCACGAGCACGCCGCCGAGCAGCGGCCCGAGGGTCGGCGCGATGGTGATCGGGATGGACAGCACCGCGGAGGCCTTGGCGCGCTCGTTGGCGGGGAACGCGCGGAACAGCATGGCCTGCCCGACGGGCACGAGCATGCCGCCGCCGACGCCTTGCAGGATCCGCGCGCCGATGAGCATCCACATCTCGGTGGCCAGCCCGCACAGCACGGACGCGAGGGTGAACAGCACGATGGCGAGCTCGAAGGTGCGCTTGCTGCCGAACCGGTCGGCGATCCAGCCGGAGGAGGGCACGAACACGGCGAGGCTGATCATGTAGCCGGTCAGCACCCACTGCAGGGCCCCTTCGCCCACGTGGAACTCCCGCCCGAGCGTCGCGAGCGCGACGTTGAGGACGGTCATGTCCAGGATCTGCATGATCAGGCCGAGGACGAACGTGATCCCGACCAGCCACTTGTACTCAAGACGTCGCACTGATGTCCCCGGCTCCCCTCTTGCGGTGGCGTGGCGCGCACCCTCCCCAGCATGAGGCACCCCACCGACGGGGGACCACGGGTTTTCGGCCTCACCACGTCCCGGCCGTGCGGGGGATCGAGGTTCCGAGCTGTTCTAATACGGTGTGCTATAAAAGCAATACACCGTATTGGAAAAGTGTCGTCGGGCATCGGGGACCGGAGCGGCCCGCGCCGCGCACCGCGAAAACGACCGCCGGACCGGCCCGTCCCGCGGGCCCGAGCACGGACACCGCACCGATGCGCGACCGTCCCGCGCCCGGCGTCGCCGTTCGCGCGCCGCGGGAGCGCCGACCGAGAGGCCCCAGCATGAGTTCACCCCTGCCCCCGCGGCCCGACCGCGCACCGCGGACCCTCGCGGCAGCCGGACCGCCGCACCCGCCGGCCGAGTTCGACGGCACGCCTCGCCCCTTCGGCACGCACCTGCGGATGAGCTGGTGGAAACCGCTCGTGGTCGTGATCGGGCTCCCGCTCTCGATGTTGCTGTTGCAGATCGCCCTGTTCCGGGGCGTGGCGATGATCGAAGGCGACCAGGCGCCGGACGTCCTGACGCCGCTGCGCCTGCTGGCGGTGAACCTGAGCATGGGGATCACCGGGTTGCTGGCGATCCCCGTCGCCGCCCGGTTCGCCGGGGTGCCCTGGCGCCGCGTGCTCAGCTTCCCGCGGCGCTTCGACCGGGGCCGCCTGCTCCGGTACCTCGGTGGCGCGCTCGTCCTCGTCGCGGGGGCCGACGCCGCTCTCGCGGTCCTGGCGCCGGAGGCGACCACGTGGACCACGTTCGGCATCACCGGTACGACCGTGACGCTGCTCCTGGTGGTGGTGCTGACCATCCCGGTGCAGTCGCTGGCCGAGGAACTCATGTTCCGCGGCGCGATCATGCCCGCGCTCGCGTCCTGGGTCCGCCCGGTCGCGCCCGCGCTGGTGTTCGGCGTGCTGGCGTCCAGCCCCGTGTTCGCCCTGTCCCACTTCGCCTTCGACCCGTGGCAGCTCGCCTACTACACGTTCCTGGGGGTCTGCTTCGCCGCGATGGCGGTGATCAGCCGCGGGCTGGAGGCGTCGATCGCGTTGCACATCGCCAACAACGCGCTCACCTCGATCCTGAACGTCCTGTTCGCCGGGGGCGGAGCCCTGGTCCTCGATCGATCGGCCGTGCCCGGCGGGCCGCACCTGCTGATCCCGGTGCCGTTCTTCCTGGCGGCGCTGGCGTTCGTCTGGTGGCGCGAACGCCGCGGGCCGGTCGCGGGGGCCGCCGCGCGGTGACCGGACGCCTCGCGCGGTGCGGGTGGGGGCCGTGCTCCTCCTGCCCCGGGGGCCGCGCCGTCCGTCACCGACCCGGCGAGACCGGGCGCAGCCGGCCGACCGGTTCGCCGACGGACGTCGACGCGAGGACGTCCGCCGGCGAGCGGTCTCCGGCCACCCGCGGGCTCCGGGGTCAGCGCCCGGTGGGCCGGTGGAGGTAGCGGCCGCCGGGTTCGCCGCGGACCTCGCCCCCGTCGAAGATCCGCCTCCCGCGCAGGAACGTGGTCTCGACGGTCGCGCCGATCTCCATGCCGCGGAACGGCGTGTACTCCTGGGTGGACTCGGAATCGCCGGGGTCGACGACGAACGACCGGTCCGGGTCGACGAGGGCGATGTCGGCGTCGAACCCGGGGGCGATGTCGCCCTTGGTGGGCAGACCGAGGCGCCGGGCCGGATTGGTGGACAGCAGTTCGGCGACCGAGGACATCGGCAGCCCGCGCTTGCGGCCTTCGCCGACGAGGCCGGGCAGCAGGTATTCGGTGCCGCCGAACCCGGACTTCGCGGCGAACACGTCGGCGGGGTCCTCGCCGAACTTCTTCTCCTCCTTGCAGCAGGCGTGGTCGGACACGACCCAGCTGACGTCGCCCGCCAGCAGGTGCTCCCAGAGCGCTTCGACGTCGGCGCGGGGCCGCAGCGGCGGGTTGACCTTGCCGCCGACGCCGTCGGCGGTGCTGACGTCGGCGAGCAGGTGGCCGATGGTGACCTCGCGGCGGAAGTCGACGTGCGGGAAGGCCTTCGCCATCACCATCGCCGCCTCCATCGCCTTCGCCGACGACAGGTGCAGCAGGTTGATGGTGGGCAGGCCCGTCTCGTGCGCGAGGTAGGAGGCGATGGTGACGGCCAGGCCCTCGGAGTGCGGCGGCCGGGACGCGCTGTAGGCCTCCAGCCCGGAGAGCTCGCCTTCCTCCTCCACGAGCCGGGTGTAGGCGGTCATGATCTCCGCGGTCTCGCAGTGCAGGGACAGCGAGATCTGGTCGGCGATGTCCGGGTTCGCCTCGCGGGCGGCCTGGATGCCGCGCATGACGAACTCGAAGTGCGCGATGTCGTAGCGCTCGCCCTCGGGGATCATCAGGAAGTCGCTCTGGTCGGTGGAGCGCCCGTGCAGCCCGTGGCTGCCGTAGAACATGAAGATCTTGAACGAGGTGACGCCGTGCTCCCGGACCAGCGCCGGGATCTCGTCGATGTGCGCGGACTGCATCGGGGCGAGGTGGAAGGCGTAGTCCACGTACGAGCGACCCTCGGCGGCGGCGAGAACCTCGGGGAACACCTCGGAGTACGGGCCACCGCGGTTCAGGTAGTACTGCCCGGTCCGCATGTAGGTGAGCGAGGTGGTCACCCCGCCCTGCGCGCAGGCGCGGCTCTCGGTGGCGGTGTCCGCGGACAGCGGGTTGTAGATGCCCCAGTGCTGGTGGGCGTCGACGACGCCGGGGAAGGCGAGCAGCCCGCGGCCCTCGTGGACCTCGGTGCCCGCCGGCACCGCCAGGTCCGGGCCGACCTCGGCGACGACGCCGTCGGCGATCGCGATGTCGGCGCGGAACGGTTCGCCGCCGCCGGGGCGGACGACTCGGACGTCGCGGACGATCAGGTCGGGTCGGGTCATCGGGCACCTTCCGAGGGGTTGCGGGTGGACCGGGCGAGGTGCCCGGCGGCGAGGTAGGCGAGTCCCAGCGCGGGCAGCAGTCCGTTGCCCGCCAGGTATCCGGCCGCGCCGCGACCGGAGATCCCGGCGGCGGCGCCACCGGAGGCGTACAGCCCGGGGACGGGTTCCCCGGCGGTGTCCAGGACGCGGGCGTGCTCGTCGACGAGCAGCCCGCCCTGGGTGTGGAACAGCGCGGGGACGATCTCGACGGCGTGGTACGGCGGGTGCAGCGCGGTGGTCGCGGCGCGGCCGAACCGGTCGGCGCGGGTCCCGGCGGCCACGTCCGCGAGGTCGGTGAGCTCCCGTTCCAGCGCCGCGGCGGGTACCCCGATCAGCTCGGCGAGCCCCGCCGGATCGTCGGCGCGCCGCACGGCGCCCGCGGCGAGCACGTCCCGGTAGTCGCCGAAGGCGCGGCACAGCCCGTCGATCCGCTCGTCGAAGACCAGCCAGCCGCGGCCGCCGGGCCGCCCGGCGAGCACCGCGGCGTACTCGGAGTAGCCGGTCGTCTCGTCGCCGAACCGGGTGCCGCCGGAGTCGACGACGGCGCCGCCGTGCATCACGGCGGTCCAGGTCACCAGGGTCCGGGCGGCCGCGGACAGCGCGGCGTGGCCCTGGTAGGCGTCGAGGAAACCGGTGGCGGCGCCGAGTTCCCCGCCGATCCGCAGCGCATCGCCGCGGGAGTGCTCGCCGCCGTGGTAGTGCGCGTCCGCGATCTCCGGCAGGTGGGCCGCGACGAGCTCGCGGTCGGCGCCGTAGCCGTTGGTGGCCAGCAGCACCGCGCGGGCGGTGATCTCCTCGCGCTGCCCGGCCGGGTTCTCCAGCACGGCGGTCCGGCCCTCCGCCGCCGGTGCGACGCCGACGAGCCGGGCCGGGGCCAGCAGATCGATCCGCTCGCTGCGATCCACCGCGTCGAGCAGGTGCCCGAGCAGCGCCGAGCCGTGCCGCCCGGGAAGGCTGTGCACTCGCGGGACCGCGTGGCCCGGGTAGTCGAAGTCGGTGGGCAGCTCGATCGGCAGGCCCACTTCGTCGGCCAGCCATTCCACGAGTTCGGCGCCCACCTGCGCCAGCGCCGCCGCGATGCGCCGGTCGGCGGTGCCGCCGGTCTTGCGGTCGACGTCGGCGAGGAACAGCTCGGGGGAGTCGGTGATCCCGGCGGCGGCCTGGAAGCGCGATCCGGGCCCCGGGATCATCGCGGTCGACATCGAGGTGTTGTTGCCGCGGCGGAAGTCCGCGTCGGAGTCGACCACCAGCACGTCGAGCCCCAGCTGCGCCCCGCGGATCGCGGCGACCAGACCACCGCCCGCTCCGGCGACCACGAGATCGACATCGATCGTCATCGCTTTCTCCTCACTACCAGCGCCTTCCGGTTGTTTCGCTGAGCGGAACAGAGCCGAAAGCGGCTGGTGTTTCGATAAGAGCACCCTGCCTGGTTCTATGCAAGAACCTGCACGGATTTCTTGACATTGCGAGGTTCGAGCACGCACTGTCGTTCCGGTAAGCGGTACGACGATCGGGGCAATCGGAGGGGACGACGTGGCGGAGATGACCGGGGGCACCGGAGCCACCGAGCGGGTGGCGGACGTGCTGCTGCTGTTCACCGACGGCCCGCCGACGCTCGGCGTCAGCCGGGTGTCCCGCGAGCTCGGCCTCTCGAAGGCCGTGGTGCACCGCATCCTGCAGTCGCTCACCGCCCGGGACCTGATCGCCTACGACCCCGCGAGCCGCGAGTACCGGCTCGGACCGGCCGCGGCGGCGCTGGGCAGCCGCGCGCTGCGCGAATCCGACCTGCGGGCCACGGCGCTGCCGTTCCTCGCCGAACTGCGCGACCGGCTGCACGAGACCGTCACGATCAGCGCGAAGGTGCACGGCGGGCGCGTCTACCTCGACCAGGTCGTCGGCACCCACGAGATCACCATGTCGGTGGAGCTCGGCCGCCGGTTCCCGCTGCACGCCGGATCGTCCGGCAAGTGCATGCTCGCCCACTCCGCGCCGGATGAGGTGGACCGGCTGCTCGCCGGGGAACTCGCCGCGCTGACCCCCGCCACGCCCACCGATCCGGCCGCGCTGCGCGTCGAGCTGGAGCGGATCCGGCAGCTCGGCTACGCCGCCTCCGAAGGTGAGCGGCAGAGCGACGCCGGTTCCGTCGCGGTCCCCGTGTTCGGCCCCGGCGGGCTCGTCGGCGCGGTCTCGGTGTGCGGGCCCCGCTTCCGGGTCACCGACGAGTTCGTGGCCGCCACCGCACCCGAGCTGATCGAGACCGCGGACCGGGTCACCGCCCGGCTCGGCGGCGTCGCCCCGCAGCGCCCCGTCACCAGTGGAGGAACGCGATGACCCACGACCACCCCGCGGGAGCCGGACTCCCGGCGCTGGACGGCCTGAAGGTCCTCGACGCCTCCACCCTGTTCGCCGGGCCGCTGGCCGCGACGCTGCTGGGCGACCACGGCGCCGACGTCATCAAGATCGAGCACCCGCGCGGCGACCCGGCACGAACGCACGGCGCGCAGAAGGACGGCGTCGGGCTCTGGTGGAAGATGCTGGCCCGCAACAAGCGGGCGATCACCCTGGTGCTGTCCACCCCGCGCGGCCGGGAGCTGTTCCTCGACCTCGCGGCCGACGCCGACGTGGTGATCGAGAACTTCCGGCCCGGCACGCTGGAGCGCTGGGGCCTCGGCTGGGAGGAGCTGTCCGCCCGCAACCCGCGGCTCGTGCTGGCGCGGGTGACCGGGTTCGGGCAGACCGGCCCGTACTCGTCGCGGCCCGGCTTCGGCACCCTCGCCGAGGCGATGAGCGGATTCGCCGCCATGACCGGGGAACCGGACGGCCCGCCGACGCTGCCGCCGTTCGGGCTCGCCGACGGCGTCGCCGCGCTCACCACCGCGTTCGGCATCCTCACCGCGCTGCGGGCGCGGGAGAGCACCGGGCGCGGCCAGGTGCTGGACACCGCGATCATCGAGCCGCTGCTGCACCTGCTCGGGCCGGGCCTGATCGCCTACGACCAGCTCGGGGTGCTGCAGCCGCGCACCGGGAACCGCTCGTCGAACAACGCGCCGCGCAACACCTACCGCTGCTCCGACGGCCGCTGGGTCGCGGTCTCCACCAGCGCCCAGTCGATCGCCGAGCGGGTGGTGCGGCTGGTCGGCGCCCCGGAGCTGATCGACGAGCCGTGGTTCGCCAGCGGAGCGGGCCGCGCCGAGCACGTGGAGGAGCTGGACGCGGCCGTCGGGTCCTGGATCGCCGCCCGCGACCGCGACGAGGTCGTCGCCGTCTTCGAGGAGGCGCAGGCCGCGGTCGCCCCGATCTACACCGCGGCGGACGTGCTCGCCGACCCGCACTTCAACGCGCTCGGCAGCATCGTGACGATCGACGACGAGGAGCTGGGCCCGGTCCGCTTCCAGAACACCCCGTTCCGGCTCTCGGACACGCCCGGTTCGGTCCGCACCACCGGCCCGCGGCTCGGCGCGCACACCGCAGAGGTGCTGGGTTCCCTCGGCGTCGACGCCGGTGAGCTGGACCGGCTGCGCGAGCAGGGGGTCGTGTGAGCGCCCTCGGCCGGGCGCGGAGCTGGCTGTACGTGCCCGCGCACCGGGAGGACCTGGTCGACAAGGCCCTCGGCGGGGCGGCCGATGCCGTGGTCCTGGACCTGGAGGACGCGGTCCCGCCCGCGGCGAAGGACCGGGCCCGCACCTGCGCGGCGGCCCGCGCGGGCGAGCGGACCTGGGTGCGGATCAACGGTTCCGGGACCCCGTGGGCCGAGGCCGACGCCGCAGCGCTGGCCGGGTCCGGCGCCGCCGGGCTGCGGGTGCCGAAGGCCGAGGACCCGGCTGCGATCGCCGCGCTGGCCGAGCTGACCGGGCTGCCGTTGCACCTGCTGGTGGAGAGCGCCCGCGGCCTGGAGCGGGCCTTCGAACTCGCCACCTGCCACCCGCTGGTCGCCGGGATCTCCCCCGGGGAGACGGACCTGGCCGCCGACCTGCGGATCCGGGACCGCGCCGAACTCGGCTGGGCGCGGGCCCGCATCGTCACCGCGAACCGGGCGGCCGGGCTGCCCAGCCCGGTCGCCAGCGTGTGGACCGACCTGGCCGACACCGCCGGACTCGCCGCGGACAGCGCCGCCCTGCGCGACGCCGGGTTCTTCGGCCGCTCCGTGATCCACCCCGGCCAGATCGCCCCCGTCCACCAGGCCTTCACCCCCGGCGAGGCCGAGGTGGCGCGGGCGCGGTCCCTGCTCGCCTCGGTCGGCGCCGCGGGTGCGGCCGCCTGGGTGGACGCCGACGGCCGCTTCGTCGATCCGGCCGTCGTCGCCGGTGCCCGCTGGGTCACCGAACTGGCCGATGAGCTGCTGCAGCACCACGAACCGGGCCGTGCCGCGGCCGGGAAGGAGAACCCGTGACCGACGCCCTGCTCGGCGCCGTGCGCGCCGGGACCCGCATCATCGAGCTCGGCCACCCGCTGTACACGGGGATGGCGGGCTCGCCGAACCACCCCGGTTTCCGGATGACCCTGGAGCGCCGCCACGGCGACGCGGTCCGCCCCGACGGCGGCTCGGCGTCCAACGAGGTGATCGTCACCGGCGGGCACACCGGCACCCACGTCGACGCGCTCGCCCACGTCAGCCACGACGGCAAGCTGCACGGCGGCGCCGACGCCGCCGAAGCGCAGCGCGGCGGGAAGCACACCGTGCACGGCGCCGAGACGATCCCGCCGATGGTGACCCGCGGGGTGTTCCTCGACGTGGCCGCCGTGCACGGCGTGGACGTGCTGGAACCCGGCTACGGCATCACCGCCGACGACCTGGCGCGGGCCGCGGAGCGCGCCGGCGCCGAACCCGGCCCGGGCGACGTCGCCGTGGTGCGCAGCGGGTGGGGCCGCCTGTTCGGCGACCCGGTCGCCTACGTCGGCAAGGAGACCGGGGTGCCCGGGATGACCGTGGACGGCGCCGCATGGCTCGTCGAACGCGGCATCGTCGCCACCGGCGGCGACACCACCGCCTACGAGCAGATCCCGGCGGGCGCGGGACACCGCGTGCTGCCGGTGCACCGGGTGCTGCTGGTGGAGCACGGCATCCACATCGTGGAGCACCTGGCGTTGGAGGACGCGGCCGAAGCCGGGCTGGGCGAGTTCCTCGCCGTGTTCGCCCCGCTGCGCATCGTCGGCGGCACCGGCGCCCCGGTGCGGCCGCTGGCGGTGGTGCAGCCGTGACCACTCCCGCGCAGCGGATCGGCGAGGTCGGCGCCCGGCTGGCCGCCGACGGCATCGACGACGCGCTGGCCGACGACGTGGCCGGCCGGATCGTCGACGTGCTCGGCAACTCCCTCGCCGCGGTCCGCGAGGAACCGGCGCGGATCGCCGGGGCGGTCGTCGCCGAGTGGGGCGGGCAGCCCGCGGCGACCGCGATCGGCCTGCCCGGCCGGGTTCCCGCGCCGTCGGCGGCGCTGGTCAACGGGACCTTGGCGCACAGCCTGGACTTCGACGACACCCACCTGCCGTCGGTGCTGCACCCGTCGGCCTCGGTGGTGCCCGCGGCGCTGGCCACCGCGGAGCGCACCGGCGCGGGCGGCCGCGCCCTGCTGGCCGCGGCGGCGATGGGCATCGAGGTCACCTGCCGCCTCGGCATGGCCGGCTACGACGAGGAGCTCGGCAACTCGGTGTTCTTCGAGCACGGGCAGCACGCCACCGCGATCTGCGGCGCGATCGGCGCTGCCGTCGCCGCCGGGATGCTGCAGGGGCTCGACGCGGAGGCGCTGGCGTCCGCGGTCGGCATCGCCGCGAGCATGGGCGCCGGCGTTATCGAGGCGAACCGCACCGGCGGCACCATCAAGCGGGTGCACTGCGGCTGGGCCGCGCATTCGGGGGTCGCCGCCGCCGACCTGGCGCGGCACGGGCTCACCGGCCCGCCCACCGTGATCGAAGGCCGGTTCGGGTTCCTGCGCGCGTTCTGCGGCGAGCGGGTGCACCCGGAACGCGTCACCGACGGGCTCGGCGAGCACTGGGAGACGCCGGGCGTGTTCTTCAAGCCCTACCCGTGCAACCACTTCACGCACGCCGGCATCGACGCCGCGCTGCGGCTGCGGGAGCGGGGCGTGGCGGCCGAGCAGGTCCGCGAGCTGGTGCTCGGGGTGCCCGCCCCGGTGCTGCGCACCATCGCCGAACCGGCCGCGGAGAAGCGCCACCCGCGCTCCGGGTACCACGCCGCGTTCTCCGGCCCGTACACCGTGGCGGCGGCGCTGCTGGGCGGCGGCGGGCTCGGCGTGTTCCACGAGGACTTCACCGACGCCGCCGCGGCCGACCCGCGCCGCCTCGAACTGGCCGGGCGGGTGCGGGTCGTCGCCGACGAGCAGGCCACCGCCGGATTCCCCCGGCAGTTCCCCGCCGTCCTCACCGCCGAGCTCACCGACGGCAGCGCGGTCACCGAGCGGATCACCGAGAACCGCGGCGGCCCCGGTCGCCCGCTGTCCGCCGACGAGCTGGCGGCGAAGTTCACCGGCAACGCGAGCCGGGCCGTGGGGCCGGGCCGGGCGGCGGACGTCGTCGCCGCGGTGTGGGACCTGCGCGCGAACCGCGCGGTCGCCGAGGTGATGGGCGGCGTCCACGCCGCGCTCGCCGCGTCCGACCTGGACGGCTGATCCGCGCACCGAGCACTGGCAGACAACGACGTCTCGTCCGCTCCGTTCGAACGGAACGAACGATTCCCCTCCCGGAATCGAGGAACACGCCATGAGCACACGGTTTCGCTTCGTGACGCTGGGGCTGGTGATCGGCCTCATCGTCATCAACTACATCGATCGCAGCGCGGTCTCCTACGCGGTGGAACCGCTGGAGCAGGCGTTCGGGATCACCACCGCGCAGTACGGGATCATCAGCTCCGTCTTCTCCATCGGCTACATGGTCGCGGCGTTCCTGTCCGGGCCGCTGGTGGACCGGTTCGGGACCCGGCGGGTGCTGCTGTCGGCGATCGCGCTGTTCTCGGTGACCACCGCGCTCATCCCGATCGCCGGTTCGTTCGCCGGGCTGCTGGTCATCCGGTTGCTGCTGGGCATCGGGGAGGCACCGGCGTTCCCGGCGGCGACCCGCACGGTGAGCCGGTGGCTGCCGATCCGCGAACGCGGGGTGGCGCTGGCGCTGTGCGGCGGGGTCGCGGTTTCCGGGAGCCTGCTGATCTCCGGTCCGCTGCTGACGGGGCTGACCGACCTGGTGGGCTGGCGCGGCATGTTCTGGACGCTGGCCCTGTTCGGCGTGGTGTGGGCGGTGCTCGCCGTGCTGCTGCTGCGCGACCTGCCCTCGGAGTCGGCGCGGGTGAACGACGCGGAGCGGGAGCTGATCGCGGCCGGGCAGGAGTCCGATTCGGCGCCGGGCCGGTCCCGGGTGCGGTGGCGGCCGCTGCTGACGAACCGGAACCTGTGGGTCGTCGCGGGCGGGTACTTCGCGTGGGGCTTCATGTTCTGGGGCTTCATGTACTGGCTGCCGTCGTTCCTCTCGAACGCCTACGGCCTGAGTGTGGAGCAGGCGGGCGCGTTCTCCATCGCGCCGTGGGCGTGCGGCATCGTCGGCGCGCTGGTCGGCGGCTACGTGGTGGACCGGGTGTACCGGCGCAGCCCGCGGATCCGCACCCGGTTCGCGGTGATGGGCGCGGCGCTGCTGCTGGCCGGGTGCTCGTTGATCCCGCTGGCGATCGCGCCGACGCTGACGGTGGCGCTGCTCTCGATCTCGCTGGGCGTCGGCTTCGGGTTCGTCACCGGCGGCATCTGGTGGGTGGCCTCGATCGACGCGGCACCGGACCAGCCGGGCAGCGCCGCCGGGTTCGCCGATGCGGCGTTCGCGTCCTCCGGGATCGTGGCCCCGTCGGTGATGGGCTTCATCGTCGCCGGCACCGGGAGCTTCACCAGCGGATTCGTCGTGATGGCCGGCTTGGCGGTGGCGGGTGCGCTGCTGATGCTGCTGGTGCCCCGCGAGCCGGTCGCCGCGGCGGCACCGGCGGGCCGCGTCGTGCGCGAGCGGGCATGAGCGGGGCGGCGGAGCTTCGGCAGGCCGTCGGCGGGCTCGGCCGGTGGGTCTCGGAGCTGAGCTGGGCTGAGGTGCCCGCCGAGGTGCGGGAACGCCTGCTGGTGGTGCTCACCGATTCGATCGCGGTCACCGCGCTCGGCTCGCGGGACCCGGCGCAGCGGGCGCTGGTCGCCGCGTGGGACGCCCCGGACGGGCCGTCCCCGCTGTTCGGGACGGGCCGTGCGGTCGCGGTGGACGCGGCGGCCTGGTTGAACGCGGTCGCCGCGGTGCGCTTGGAGCTCGACGACGGGCACCGGCTCGCCGCGGGGCATCCGGCGGCGCACGGCTTCCCCGCGGTGCTGGCGCTGGCCGCGCGGCGGGGGGTGCGCGGCGCGGAGCTGTGCTGCGCCCTGCTGGCGGCGTACGAGGTCGCGGCCCGGTTCGGCCGGGCGACGCGGTTGCGGCCGGGCACCCATCCGCACGGCAACTGGGGCGTCCCGGGTGCGGCGGCGGGCTGCGCGCGGCTGCTCGGCCTGGGGCCCGCGGAGACGGCGGCGGCGATCGACGCGGGCGGTGGCCTGCCGGTCGCGGGCCCGTTCTCGGCGGCGCTGGACGGCAACCCGGTGCGGGACGCCTGGGTGGGTGCGGCGAACCAGTCCGGGCTGGCGGCGGCGCGGCTGGCCGCGTCCGGGGCCGGGCAGGTCACCGGGGTCGCGGCGGACGCGCTGGGCGGTCTGCTGGGCGAGCTGGACCCGGCGGTGCTGACCGGCGGGGGCTGGGAGGTCCTCGGCGGCTACTTCAAGCAGCACTCCTCGTGCTCGTTCACCCACGCCGCGATCGACGCGGCGCTGTCGGTGCGGGAGCAGGTGGGTCCGGACCCGGCGGAGGTCCTGGTCGAGATCCACTCGCTCGGCGCCGGGTTGGACCGGACGAGCTGGCCGACGCCGCTGGCGGCGCGGTTCTCGCTGCCGTTCGTGGTGGCGACGGCGCTGCGGCGGGGGCGGGTGGGCCCGGCCGAGTTCTCCGCGGCGGCGCTGGCCGACCCGGGCACCGCCGAGCTGGCCCGCCGGGTCGTGGTGCGCGCGGCGCCGGACCTGGACGCCCGGCTGCCCGCGGAGCGGCCGGTGCGGCTCACCGCGGCCGGGGTCGTGGCGGAGCGCCCGAACCCGGTCGGCGACGCCGCCTTCCACCCGTTCTCCGCCGCGGACCGGGTCCGCGTCCTCGGCGAGCTGCTGGGCGCGCCGGAGGTGGTGGCCGGTGTCCGGGAGCGGTGCGCCGCGCTGCCGGACGCGGTGGACGCCGCGGCGGAGCTGCGCGCGCTCGGCGCTTCGTGCCAGGTCCGATGAGGAGGAACACCATGCTCGTGCACGCCGTCACGCCGATCGTCGTCGGGCCGCGGGAGGTCGCCCGCAGGCAGGCCCGCTACGACGCGCTCTCGCCCGCGGGGGTGCGCGTGGTGCTGTCGGACCTGCCCTCGGGCGGCCCGCGCGCCCTGGAGTCCGCGGCGGACGTGCGCCGGTCGACGGAGCTGGTCGCGGAGTCGCTGGCCGCCGCGCCGGAGTGCGACGCGGTGCTGCCGGACTGCGTGCTGGATCCGGCGGTGCCCGCGGACGGGGGCCTGCTCGGGGGCCGTCCCGCGCTGGGCCTGCTCCGGTTGGCGGTGGGGGCCGCGGTCGCGGCGGGGCATCGGATCGGTGCGGTGACCCGCAACGCGGCGATCGCCGCCGAGCTGCGCCACCGCATCGACGACTACGGCTGGTCGAATTCCTTCGCCGAAGTGGCGGTCCTGGACCTGGCGGTCGAGGACATCACCGACCCGGCCCGCTGGTCGGCGGCGATGCGCGACCCCCTGGCCGCGTTCGCGGCCGCGGGCGTCACCGCCGTCATCAACGGCTGCTCCGCAGTGGACACCGAGCAGCACCCCGACGCGCCCGTGGTCCTGGACCCGATCCGAACGGCCCTGGCGGTCCTGGGAGCGCTCACCCCGCCCCCCTGACACCCCCGCGAAGTCCGAACAGGAGAACCCCCGCCGACCCGTGCAGGAGCCTGCGCTAGGGGAGGACCGCGGGACATCGGCAATTTCGAATCGCCACCCGAGGGACGAGGTGCCGGGAGGTCGACCGGTCGCCCTCGCGGAGTTTCCCGCCGTCCCCTCAGCCCGTCTCAGTGCGAGACCCGCCGCGCCGTCCACAGGTGCCCACCGCACCGTGGGGGCCTACGGGGGCGCGGCCCCCGTACGGAAATGCGAAAGGGAGAGGGGCCAAGATCAAAGATCTCGGCACACCTCTCCCACGACCTGGAGCGGGCGACGGGAATCGAACCCGCGTAGCCAGTTTGGAAGACTGGGGCTCTACCATTGAGCTACGCCCGCGTGCTCGGTCGACGTGTCCCGGCGGTGTTCCGCCGAGGTCTTCCCGACCTTGCGTGCCCCAGCTTAACGCGTCGCGATAGGCTCTCCGCAACGCACCCGGGCAGTGGGGGTGCGGTGCAGGTAGGACGGGGTGTGGCGCAGTTTGGTAGCGCACTCGCTTTGGGTGCGAGGGGTCGTGGGTTCAAATCCCGCCACCCCGACGGTCCTCCGGGAGGCGTGGTCGTGCGGCCGCGCCTCCTTCTTCACGTCCGGGTGGTCTCACGGAACGTGATCTTCCCGGGTGATTCGTTCGACTTCCGGTAACGGTGAGCAGCCGCCGCCCGATTTCGCGGTCGTGCACGTTCACGTTGCTGTGTCGAGGGCCGCGCGCCGGGTCCGGCTCCCCGCCTTGGTGGTGGGGGTGCTGCTGGCGCTCGCGGTGCTGCTGCTGGTCGGGGTGTCGTTGTTCGTGGACGTTCCCGGCGGGCACGTCGCGCCGCCGACGGTGGGGATCGGGACGGCGGTGATCCCGACGCCGCTGGGTTCGGTGGGCGGTGCCGGTGAGGTGGCCGGTGACGCGGTGTTCTCGGCGCCGAGGTGACGGCTCGCCCGGCGCGCCGCGGCGGGAATTCGCGCTCCTGGCGTGGAATCGGCCGCGGGGCCCGGTTCGCGCGGGCCCGCGCGCTCGCGGCCGGTGGGTAGCGGGTGGCGCCCTGAGGCAACCCCCGGGGGCTCCGGTCTCGCCTGGGCAATAGACTCGGAGGTCAGCCCGGCGTCGCCGGCGCGCCCCCGACGTGGGGTGGCGCTCCCGCCGGCACCGCCGGGGTCCGAAGCACGTTCGCACTAGGAGACCACGTGAAGAGCACCGTCGAGCACCTGAGCCCGACGCGCGTACGGATCAACGTCGAGGTGCCGTTCGACGAGCTCAAGCCGAACTTCGACCGCGCGTACAAGGCACTGGCCAACCAGGTCCGCATCCCGGGCTTCCGGCCGGGCAAGGTTCCCGCCCGGGTGCTGGAGAGCCGCATCGGCCGGGGTCCTGTGCTCGACGAGGTCGTCAACGAGGCGGTTCCGGCCAAGTACATGGAGGCCATCAACGGCACCGAGGTGCGCACCCTCGGGCGTCCGGAGATCGAGGTCACCAAGATCGAGGACGGGGACCAGATCGAGTTCACCGCCGAGGTCGATGTGCGTCCGGAGATCACCGTTCCGGCGTTCGGCGAGCTGTCGGTGTCGGTGGACGACGTCGAGACGACCGAGGACGAGGTGCAGGAGCAGCTGGACGAGCTGCGCGCCCGCTTCGGCACGTTGACCGGCGTGGACCGTCCGGCGCAGCAGGGCGACTTCGTCAGCATCGACCTGTCGGCCACGGTCGACGGCGAGGACGTCGAGGAGGCGCGCACCAGCGGCCTGTCGTACGAGATCGGCTCCGGCCAGCTCATCGAGGGCATCGACGACGCGCTGATCGGCGCGTCGGCGGGTGACACGAACACCTTCAACACCGATCTGGTGGCCGGCGAGTACGCGGGCCGCGAGGCCGAGGTCACGGTGACCTTGGCGTCGGTGAAGGAGCGGCACCTGCCGGAGGCGGACGACGAGTTCGCCCAGATGGCCAGCGAGTTCGACACGGCCGAGGAGCTGCTCGCCGACCTGCGGGAGCGGCTGGGCCGCGTCAAGCGGATGCAGCAGGGCATGCAGGCCCGGGACAAGGTCCTGGAGGCGCTGCTGGAGACCGTCGAGGTCCCGCTGCCGGAGAACGTGGTGAAGTCCGAGGTGGAGGTTCGCGAGCACGACGCGATCCACCCGTTCGACCACGACGAGGCGAAGTTCGCGGAGTGGCTGGAGCAGCAGGACCAGACCCGCGAGCAGTTCGACGCGGAGACCCGCGAGGAGGCGGAGAAGGCGGTCCGCACCCAGCTGGTGCTGGACACGATCGCCGACGCCGAGAACGTCTCCGTCTCGGACAACGAGCTGACCGAGCGGATCATCTACCAGGCGCAGCGCTTCGGCGTGAGCCCGGACCAGTACGTCCAGCAGGCGCAGCAGTCCGGCCAGCTCGGGGCGATCTACGCGGACGTGCGGCGCAGCAAGGCGCTGTTCTCCGTTGTGCGCCAGGCCACCGTGGTGGACGCGTCCGGCGCGGAGCTGGACCTGGACGAGCTGTTCGGTTCGCAGGACGACGCCGGCGAGCAGCCGGAGGTCGTGCAGGGCGAGGTCGAGCAGGCCGAGGACGCGAAGTCCGATGCGAAGGACGAGTCCGCCGCGACGAAGTCCGAGTGACGGTTCTTTCGCGGTGATTTCGCCGTGAGCGGAAGGATTCTGCGAACGGCGGGAGCAATGCACAAGCTCTGAGCGAACGTGGGCGGTACCGGGAAGCTGGTGCCGCCCACGTTCGTTAGGGTCGGTTGCAAGCGGATCACCGGATACGGAAAAGCAAGGCGTTCCCAGCGGGTCGGCGGCCGACGGCCGGTGTGACCGGTCCATTGTGGAAGCCCTCATCGTGGAAGAAGGCAGGGGAGACGTGACGCAGCACCTGACTGTTCCGGCGTCGGACTCGACGCCGCACATGCGGTCGACGAACGGGCTCTCGCTCAACGACTCGGTTTACGAGCGCTTGCTGCGGGAGCGGATCATCGTCCTGGGCTCCCAGGTCGAGGACACCATGGCCAACCAGATCTGCTCGCAGCTGCTCCTGCTCGCGGCCGAGGACCCGGAGCGGGACATCTCGCTCTACATCAACTCGCCGGGCGGTTCGGTGACCGCGGGCATGGCGATCTACGACACGATGCAGCTGATCAAGCCGGACGTGGCGACCGTCGCGATGGGCTTCGCGGCGTCGATGGGCCAGTTCCTGCTGTCCGCCGGTGCTCGCGGCAAACGGTTCACGCTGCCGCACGCGCGGATCATGATGCACCAGCCGTCGGCGGGTCTCGGCGGCACGGCCTCGGACATCGCGATCCAGGCCGAGGTGTTCACCAAGCACAAGCGGGAGATGGCGGAGCTGATCGCCGCTCAGACCGGGCAGACGGTGGAGAAGATCACGGCCGATTCCGACCGCGACCGCTGGTTCACGGCGGAGGAGGCCCGCGACTACGGCTTCGTGGACCACATCGCCTCCGCGGCGAACCTGCCCAGCTGACCGCGCGCCCGGAACCACTAACGAGGAGTCACCTGTCGTGAGCTCATTCCAGCTTCCGCAGTCCCGGTACGTGCTGCCCTCCTTCGTCGAGCGCACCGCGTACGGGGTGAAGGAGTCCAACCCGTACAACAAGCTGTTCGAGGAGCGCATCGTCTTCCTCGGCGTCCAGGTGGACGACGCCTCGGCGAACGACGTGATGGCGCAGCTGCTGTTCCTGGAGTCCGACGACCCGGACCGCGAGATCCAGATCTACATCAACTCGCCGGGTGGTTCGTTCACGGCCCTGATGGCCATCTACGACACCATCCAGTACGTCCGCCCGGACGTGCGCACGATCTGCCTGGGCCAGGCGGCGTCGGCGGCGGCGGTCATCCTGGCCGCGGGCACGAAGGGCAAGCGGCTCGCGCTGCCGAACTCCCGGATCCTGATCCACCAGCCGTCCACCGAGGGCATCTACGGCCAGGTCTCCGACTTGGAGATCCAGGCCAACGAGGTGCAGCGGATGCGCGACCTGATGGAGACGACGCTGGCCACGCACACCGGCAACGACAAGGACCAGGTCCGCCGGGACGTGGAGCGGGACAAGATCCTGACGGCGGAGCAGGCGCGGGAGTACGGGATCGTCGACGAGGTCCTGCCCTACCGCAAGCTGTCCGCGCAGTCCTGATCCGGTCGGCCCGCGTGGCGACCGGAGGTGGTGCTCCGGCGGCCTCCTCGCGCCCGGCCCGGCGGTTCGGCCGGCCGGTCCGAGGTGAGGGGGTCGCCGCGCACCCGGGGCGGTCGCGGCACGGAGTGCCGCCGCTGAGAAGATGTTGATCTCCGGCGGGGCCGCTCCGCTGATCAGCGCGGTGCGGTGCGGAAAGCCGGTCGCGGGAGCGTTCCGGGAAGTGGGATGCTGTGGTGCGCTCGGCGCACCGGCGTCCGCGACACGCCGGGAGCGCGGCCACCGGCCGTCGCACCCGGTGCATGCCGGAGACTGGCGAGCAGCGGAGTCTGCGAGTCTCCCCGAACCGGGGGAGCGGCAGGTACCGTCGGAACGAGCACATACGGTCAGGCACGTCACCGGACGGCGTGCCGGAGGGGACGGGGTCAGCGGTCATGGCACGTATCGGTGACGGCGGCGACCTGCTGAAGTGCTCCTTCTGCGGGAAGAGCCAGAAGCAGGTGAAAAAACTCATCGCCGGCCCCGGCGTGTACATCTGCGATGAGTGCATCGATCTCTGCAACGAGATCATCGAGGAGGAACTGGCGGAGGCCGGTGAGGTCAAGCTCGACGAGCTGCCCAAGCCGACCGAGATCCACGAGTTCCTCGACCAGTACGTCATCGGACAGGACCCGGCGAAGCGCAACCTGTCGGTCGCGGTCTACAACCACTACAAGCGCATCCAGATGGGTGAGCGCGCCCGGGACAGCCGCGAGGAGAACGTCGAGCTCGCGAAGTCGAACATCCTGATGCTCGGTCCCACGGGCTGCGGGAAGACCTACCTGGCGCAGACGTTGGCGAAGATGCTCAACGTGCCGTTCGCGATCGCCGACGCCACCGCGCTCACCGAGGCGGGCTACGTCGGCGAGGACGTCGAGAACATCCTGCTCAAGCTCATCCAGGCCGCCGACTACGACGTGAAGCGGGCCGAGACGGGCATCATCTACATCGACGAGGTCGACAAGATCGCCCGCAAGAGCGAGAACCCGTCGATCACCAGGGACGTCTCGGGCGAGGGAGTGCAGCAGGCGCTGCTGAAGATCCTGGAGGGAACCACGGCGAGCGTGCCCCCGCAGGGCGGCCGCAAGCACCCGCACCAGGAGTTCATCCAGATCGACACGACGAACGTGCTGTTCATCGTGGCCGGTGCCTTCGCCGGGCTGGAGAAGATCGTCGAGGACCGGGTGGGCAAGGCCAGCGTCGGTTTCGGCGCCCAGCTGCGGTCGAAGGAGGAGGCGAACTCCGCGGACCGGTTCGCCGAGGTGCTCCCCGAGGACCTGATCAAGTTCGGGTTGATCCCCGAGTTCATCGGCCGGCTGCCCACGGTGGCCAGCGTGACGAACCTGGACAAGCCCTCGCTGGTGCAGATCCTCACCGAGCCGCGCAACGCCCTGATCAAGCAGTACAAGCGGTTGTTCGAGATGGACAACGTGGAGCTGGAGTTCACCCGCACCGCGCTGGAGGCGGTCGCCGACCAGGCGATCCTGCGCGGCACGGGGGCTCGTGGCCTGCGCGCCATCTTGGAAGAGGTGCTGCTGCCGGTGATGTACGACATCCCGAGCCGCACCGACGTGGCGAAGGTCGTCATCACCGAGCAGACCGTCCGGGAGAACGTCAACCCCACGATCGTGGCCAGGCAGGCGACGCGGCGGGAGCGCCGCGAGAAGTCCGCCTGAGACCCGAGCACCGCACGCAGCACCACCCACCGCCGCCGTCCCGTTCCGGGGTGGCGGCGGTGTGCGTCGTGCGCCCGCGCGGGTGGTTTCCCGCTCCTGTTCCCCGGATCGCCCAGCGGCGTCCCGCGCGATGCATGATCATGCGGAGCGGAGGTTGCATCGTCCGGCTGGGGAGGGCCCGATGAGCGAGCTGCACGTGCTGCTGGTGCCGGACGGGTCCGGCTCCGGGCCCTGGCACTGGCAGCAGTGGCTGGCGGCACGCTTGCGGGAAGCGGGCGCCGTCGTCACCCGGTGCCCGGGCCCGGTGGAGTCGACGGCGGCGCTGCGGGCCGAGCTGGCGCGCGTACTGCCGGAGGCGGAGCTGGCCGTGGTGGCGCACCGCGGCGGGGCCCGCACCTGGTTGCGGCACGCGGCCGCGCCGGGCGGACCGGAGACGCGCCGGGCGGACCGGGTGCTGCTGGTCGCCCCGGCCGAGCCGGACGTGTCCCCGGGCCGACCGGGTCCGCGCGCGGTGGAACGGGGGCTGCAGGCGGCGGAAGCCGACGGGCGGGGAGCACGCGCGGCGGAGCCCGATGCGCCGGCGCTGCGCGCGGCGGGCGGCCCGACGCGGATGGTGGTGGGCACCGACGACCCGGAGCTGTCGGTGTGCGCGGCGCACGCGCTCGCGCACCGGCTGCGGGTGGAGCTGGACGTGCTCGCCGACGGTCGCGCGCTGGACCTGGCCGCGGGCTACGGCCCGTGGCCCGCGCTGCTGCGCTGGGCGTTGTACGGCTCGGTGCCGGTGGCCGACCGCTTCGACACCGCGCCGCACGTCGCCGGCTGGTCCGCGGTGCCGGAAGCGGTCCGCTGACCGGAGGTCACGACCGGTGCGACGTGGGTGAGCTCTCGGTGGTGGCGGGGCCCGTCCGGTAGCGCAGACGGTCGTTGGCACGATGGACGGCTCGGAGGGAACGAGGCCCGGAGGTGCCATGCAGCGCGGGAAGCCGCGGAACGTCCCGATGCCGAACCGGCGCACCCTGCTCACTTCCGGCCTGGTCGGAGCGGGCGCGCTCGGCTTGGGGCTGAGCAGCGATTCCGGTGGCGCGCTGGTCCCCGCCGAACCGCTCCCACTGGCCAAGCAGAGCAACGTCTCGGTGGAACGGGTGCACTCGCAGGCCCGCAACCGCGAGGTCGAGATCGTCACCATGTACCCGAGCGGGGTGTCCCGCGATCGGATCCCGGTGTGCCTGATGCTGCACGGCCGGTTCGGCGACGCCCGCAAGTCCGCGGGGGGCCTGCCGAGCTGGTTGACCACCGCGGTCGCCACCGGCAAGGTGCCGCCGTTCGCGTTCCTCGCCGTCGACGGCGGCGGCAACAGCTACTGGCACCAGCGGTTCGGCGACGACCCGATGTGGATGTTGCTGGACGAGGTGCCGCGCTGGCTAGCGGAGCGCGGCATCGGTGGTGACGACGGCCAGCCGTTCGCGGTCTCCGGGATCTCGATGGGCGGGTTCGGCGCGCTGCTCTACACGCGGCGCCGCAACGAGCTGGAGATCCCGGTGGAGGCCACCGCCGTCGTCTCCCCGGCGCTGATCACGAACTGGCCGGAGATGGCGCGGCGCCGCGCGTTCGCCGACGAGGCCGACTGGCGGGCCATCGACCCGATGCGGCACATCCCCGAGCTCGGCGACGTGCCGCTGGGCGTGTGGTGCGGCACCCGGGACCGGTTCATCACCGGCACCCGCAAGTTCGTCCGCAAGGCTCGCCCGGAGGTGGCCTCGGTGTCCACCCCGGGCGGTCACAACAGCCGGTACTACCGGCTCGCGCTGCCGGAGGTCGTCGATTTCGTGGGGGGCTACGCCCCGGACAAGTCCGACCACGGCTGAGACCGGCGGCCCGGCACCGGTCAGGGCACCGGGGCGGCATCGGGTTCGAGGATGCGGTGCGTGCCGGTGTAGACGTTCATCGAGCTGCCCCGGAGGAAGCCGACCAGCGTCATGCCCTGCTCGGCGGCCAGCTCCACCGCCAGCGAGGACGGCGCCGACACCGCGGACAGCAGCGGCACCCCGGCCATCGCCGCCTTCTGCACCAGTTCGAACGAGGCCCGGCCGGACACCATGAGCACGCACCCGCGCAGCGGCACCCGGCGTTCCAGCACCGCCCAGCCGAGCACCTTGTCGACCGCGTTGTGCCGCCCCACGTCCTCCCGGCACACCAGCAGGTTCCCGTCGCCGTCGAACAGCGCGGCCCCGTGCAGTCCGCCGGTCGAGTCGAAGACCTTCTGCGCGGCCCGCAGCCGGTCGGGCAGCGCGGCGAGCGTCTCCGGGGTGATCTCCAGCGGGTCGTGCTCGGGCGAGTGCCGGGTGCTCAGCCGCACCGAGTCGAGCGCGGCCTTCCCGCACACCCCGCAGGAGGAGGTGGTGTAGAAGTTGCGCTCCACGGACGTGTCGGGCGGCGTGACGCCCGGCGCGAGCAGGATGTCCAGCACGTTGTAGGTGTTGCGCCCGTCCGGCCCGGGGCTGTCGCAGTAGCGGGCGCTGTGCAGGTCGTCCTTATCCGCGATGACGCGTTCGGTGAGCAGGAAGCCGTGGGCGAGCTCCACGTCGTGGCCGGGGGTCCGCATGGTCACCGACAGGGCGCGGCCGTTGACCCGGATCTCCAGCGGTTCTTCGGCGGCGAGGGTGTCCGGCCGGGTTCGGGAACCGCTCTCGGTCACTCGCAGCACGGGGCGCCGCACGGTGACTCGTCCCATCGTCAGCCTCCTGGGTCGGCTCTGCTCGGATGCCGGGACCAGTATGCGCCGCGTGCTCGGCCCGCCGGTGGGGCCGTCGTGGGCTGCTCCGTTCGGGTGTGACATCGGCACCGCCCACCCGGAGGAGGATGGTTCCGCCGGGTGAGATCGCTAGGGTCTCGCCGGACGCCCGACACGCCCCGGGGAACCCCGCTACAGCAAGGATTCCGATGCCCGACCTCGCCGCCCAGCCCCGCCAGAGCCTCCGCTTCGTCGAATCGGAGGAGCCCATCACCGAACCGGTCACGAAGTTCGGTGGCCAGCCGGTGTGGCTGTCGACTCCGGCGTGGCCGATGTCGGAGGCGCTGGGCAGGCCGATGCGGTTCCTCGGGCAGATCCGGCTGCCCGGCGAGCAGGTGCGGCTCGCCTACCTGTTCCTCACCGAGGACTACCCGGAGGAGGCCGACGAGGTGGTGGACACGTTCGCGCCCGACTCGGGGGAGAACGCGTTCTTCGCCCAGCCCGGGGAGCCGGCCGACTTCTACCAGGTGGCGACGATCGCCAAGGGGCCGACGTTCGGGCCGGACCACCGGGTGGAGCTGGCGCCGTTCGACGGCGAGGTGGACGTGGACGACTTCGCGACGAGGCTCGGCGGGGCGCCGCAGTGGTTGCAGGGCGACGAGTCGCCAGGGGAGCCGTTCCGGTTCGTGGGGCAGTTCGACAGCTCGGTCGATTTCCCGTTCGAGGTGGACTTCGGCGACGCGGGGGTCGGGTACGCGTTCCTCGACGAGGCCAGCGGGCAGGGGCGCTTCCTCTGGCAGTGCAGCTGAGCAGCGGCGGCTGACGCGGGTGTGCCGCGCGCCCGCGCCGGGTAGGGCTGCGGCATGGCACGGGACGGGCTCGGCGAATACCGGAGCAAGCGGGACCTGGCGCGGTCCGGCGAACCGGGCGGTGGCGCGCCGGGGGAGCTGCCGCGGTTCGTGGTGCAGCGCCACGACGCCTCCACGGTGCACTTCGACTTCCGGCTGGAGGTCGGGGACGTGCTCAAGTCGTGGGCGGTGCCGAAGGGGCCGTCCACCGACCCGCGGCAGAAGCGGCTGGCCACGCCCACCGAGGACCACCCGCTGGACTACGCGTCCTTCGAGGGCACCATCCCGGAGGGCTACGGGGCGGGCACCGTCGTCGTGTGGGACACCGGGTCGTACCGGAACCTCACCGAGCACCGCGGGAAACCGGTGGAGATGGCCGACGCGCTCGAACGCGGCCACGTGCTGCTGGAGGGCAGCAAGCTGACCGGCGCGTTCGCCCTCACCCGCACCCCGATGCGCGGCCGGGAGGAGTGGCTGCTGGTGAAGGTCGACGACGAGGGCGCCGACCGGCGCCGCAACCCGGCGCGCACCCAGCCCGAGTCGGTGCTCTCCGGCCGCACCAACGCCGACCTCGCCGCCGAGCGGGAGAACGGCCGATGAGCGGGGCGGAGGTGCTGTCCGCCGGTGCCGAACGCGTCGAGCTGACCCACCCGGACAAGGTGCTGTACCCGGCGGACGGCTACCGGAAGCGGGACGTCGCCGAGTACTTCCGCGCGGTCGGCGACCGGATGGTGCCGCACCTGCGCGGGAAACCGCTGACGATGCGCCGCTTCCCGGACGGGGTGGGTGCGGCGGGCTTCTTCCAGAAGGAGGCGTCCGGCCACTTCCCGGACTGGGTGCGGGTGGTGCCGGTGCCGCAGCGCGGCGCGGGCGGGCCGGTCCACCACGTGGTGTGCGACGACGTGGCGACGCTGGTCTACCTGGCGACCCAGGCGTGCCTGGAGTTCCACGTGGGCCTGGCCGCGGCGGCGGAGCCGGACCGGCCGGTGCTGGCGGTGGTGGACCTCGACCCGCCGCCGGGGACCGGGATCGCGGAGCTGCGGGCGGTGGTGCGCGAGTTCCGGGACCGGTTCGCCGATGCGGGCCTCGCCCCGCACCTGCAGACCACCGGCGGCAAGGGCTTCCACGTGGTGGCCCCGCTGGCGGGCCGCCGCGGCTTCGACGAGGTGCGCGCGGCGGTGCGGGACATGGCGCAGGACGCGGTGCGCGCCGCCCCGGACCGGCTCACCACCGAGCAGCGCAAGGACGAGCGCGGCGACCGGATCTTCTTGGACGTGGGGCGCAACGCCTACGGGCAGACGATGATCGCGCCCTGCTCGCTGCGAGCCCGCGACGGCGCCCCGGCGGCGACGCCGCTGGACTTCGCCGAGCTGTCGAAGGCGACCCCGCGGTCCTACGGACTCCGGAACCTGCCGCGCCGCCTGGCCCGCAAGGCCGACCCGTGGTCCGACCTCCCGGACACCGCCGCCGACTTCCCGCGCTCCTGAGCGTCATTCGGCGTAGGAGGTGGTGCCCGTGCGCAGCGCGTGCTGGGCGCGGCGGAGCCTGCGGTACATGTCGGGGCGCAGCAGCGCGCGGGCCTGGGCGGTCGTGGCGAACCGGAAGCGGGTGATCTCCGGGTCGGTGATTCGCAGCGCGGCGATGTGCTCGCAGGGCAACCTGCCGCCGTCGAAGACGAACAGCAGGTGGTCGTCCCACGGTCCGCGCGGGCGCACCCAGTCGACCAGCAGCGGCCGCCCGACGGGTGCGCCGACGCCGAGCTCTTCGCGGACTTCGCGGGCGGCGGCGAGCCGGGGTGGTTCGTTGGCCTCGGCCATCCCGCCGGGCAGGTCCCAGTGCTCCTTGTAGCTGGGGTCGACCAGCAGCACCCGGTCCTGCCGGTCGCGCAGCAGCACGTCGGCGGTGACCCGCTTGCGGGGTTGCCGCGCGTTGCCCTCGGCGAGGTGCGCGTGCGTCCCCTCCGGCCGCGCGGTCCGGGTCCCGTTCAAGCGGAGTCGCGCAGCGGGTGGGTGGCGCGGGCGGCGAGGAAGTCGGCCACGGCCGGGTCGCGGTGGTGCGGCAGCAGCGCGTTCGCCAGGCCGGTGAGCCGCTCGTGCACGCGGGCCGAGGACAGCGCGGGGGCTTCGGCTAGCACGGTGCTGCCCGCCGCGGCCGCCTCGTCGTAGCGCCCGGCGTCGAAGAGCACCTGCGCGAGGGACGTCAGGCTCAACGCCTTGCTGCGCACGCGCTCCGGGGGGCGCAACCCGACCGCTTCGCGGGCGTGCCGTTCGCCGCGGCGCAGGTCGCCGAGGCTGCGCCAGCACTCGGTGGTCTCGCTGGCCAGCGAGGCCCGGTCGAACGGGGCGATCCAGCCGCAGGCCTCGTCGCGGACGGCGAGTACTTCCCCGGCCAGAGCCAGGTGCCGTTCGGTGCCGTACCGGTCGCCCTGCGCGGCGAGCGCCCGCGCGTGCAGCGCGTGCAGCCGGGCGACGAGGCGGGCCGTGCCTCCGGTGCCGATGGTGTGGGTGAGCCCGTTCAGCGCGTAGTCCGCTGCGGACCGCGGCTGGCCGAGCTCGGTGGACAGGTGGGACAGCGAGGCGCACACCTCGGCTTGCAGCGCGTGGTCGTCGGCGGCCGCCGCGAGCCGGTAGGCGGTGTGGAAGTGCTCGCGCGCGGGAACGTCGCCGCCGCTGTCGTGCGCCATCCACCCGGCGAGCTCGACGACGGAGGCCGCCGCGGACAGCACCTCCGCCTGCCGCGGTTCCTCCCGGACCAGGGGCAGCACCGCGGTGGTGAAGTAGTGCCGGACCGTCTCGTAGAGCGTGCCGCCGCCCACCCTGCGGTCGGCGGACTGGAAGGACGCGGACACCACCCGGATCGAGTCCACTGTGGATGCTGGCACTCTGCTCCGCGCCGCCCCGGTCGAGCCGCGGGGCCGGAAGCCGAGCGCCGCGTCGTCGACGGCGCCCAGCACGGCGCGCAGCGCGGCCCGGTAGGCGGCGGTGGGCCAGCGGACCGCGCCGCGCTCCCACTTGGCGATGTGGTGCGCGTCGAGCGCCCAGCGCTTGCCGGTGGTCTCCAGCAGGTAGTCGTTGACCGCCTCGGCGAGTTCGGCGCGGGACAGCGGTTCGCCGGGCGCCAGCCGCGAGGGCAGGGCCTCCCGGGTGCGGCGCAGCCGCTCGTTGCGCTCCGGTCGGGGCCGGGCGGAGGAATCGCCGGTCATGATGATCAGCCTCCCAACGAGTACGGAGTGTATACACCTTGCTTCGCAGCGTCGCCGATCTTGCCCCGAGTTGCCCCGATCGGTCGGTACCGCTGCGCCGAAAGCCGAGGTGGCCGCGCATTCGCCGACGTTCCCCGAGTTGCCCCGGCGCGTTCCCTGGTGCGCCGCGGTGCGGGCGCCGATGCTGGCTGCATGGGGCGACGAGGGGATCGGCTGATCCGCATGACCAGCGCGCACGACGGTCGCGACCACCTCGTGGGCGAAGCGGAGATGGCCGAGGGGCTCGCCGGTCGGCAGGGGCGGTACCGCGCCCGCTGCGGCCTCCTGGTGCTGGCGGCGGAGCTGTCCCGGCCGCCGGCGCTCCCGTGCCCGTGGTGCCGGGAAGCCGACCGGCGCCCCGGCCGCCGCGATCCCGTCGCTCCCGGCGAACCGGCCGAACGCCGGTCCCCGGCCCGGTGGGGGTGCTGCGGCCCGGTGTCCCCGCGCGGCACGCAGGCCGGGCCCGACCGGCACGGGCGGTGACCTCCGACGCGCGCCCCGCCCGTGCCGGTCCCGCCCGCGCGATGCCCACGTTCGGCCGAGCGGGACCGCTGGATGGGCGGTACGCGGGCTCGCGGGGCCTGCCGATCCCGGGGGGATGGGGATCAAACGAGGGCGCTCCCACCTGTGCGGCAGCGCTCGGACGCTGTCCGGGCGGCCCTGCCGGAACAAGGTGAGGTCGAGCTACCCGTCGCGGTACTGCAAGGAGCACCGGTTCTGCGGACGCCGGGGGGCGTTCCGGGTGCACGCGGACGACGTCCGGGACCGGCGGCGCCGGGAGCGCGAGGCGGTCGCCGTGCTCGTCGCCGACCCGTGGCCGCGCACCGTCCAGCAGCGCTGCCTGGCGGTCGTGGACGGTGCGACGTGGGAGGAGTTCCTGGCGCAGCGCGCGAACCGCGCCTGTCGCGTGCTCGCCGACGTCGCCGCCCGGGTCGAGCGGGCCGACCGGCTCTCGGCGGCGCGGCTGCACGACCTGGTGCTCGGCGGCGCGGAGCGGGACGACGCGGTGCGGCGGGTCGCGGCGGCGGTGGCGGTCGCCGTGTCCCGGCGGGTCGGTGATCCGGCGGAGGTGGCGTTCGCGGTTCGCGTGCTGGGCGTGTTCTGCTGCGCGTCCGCGGCCGAGGTCGAGCGGTGCCCGTGCCGCCGCGCGGTGGTGGAGCGCTTCGGTCCGCGCGTCGCGGCGGACAAGCTGGCCAGGGGACTGCCGGAACGCCTCGCCGCCTGACGGGCCGGCCCCGCCCCGACGCGCGGCCGCGGGCGGGCCGTGAACGCGGAACCGGGCCGCCCGCGCGGTGCGGGGCGGCCCGGTCCTCGGGTGCGGGGGATCAGCCCGCGGAGCGCTCCAGGCGGATCAGCACGGCCTTCGAGACCGGCGTGTTCGACTTCTCCGCCACCGCGCCGAGCGGCACCAGCGGGTTCGCCTCCGGGTAGTAGGCGGCGGCGCAGTCCCGCGCGGTCGGGTAGGCGACGATGCGGAACGCCTCCGCCCGCCGTTCCTCCACAGTGGACTCGCCGTCGGGCCCGGGCTTGCCCGGCCATTCGGAGACCATGTCCACCAGGTCGCCTTCGGCGAAGCCGAGCGCGGCGATGTCCTTCTCGTTGACCATGACCACCCGGCGCGCGTCCTCGATGCCGCGGTAGCGGTCCGAGAGCCCGTAGATGGTGGTGTTGTACTGGTCGTGGCTGCGCAGCGTCTGCAGCAGCAGCCGGCCCTCCGGCACCTCCAGCGGCTCCGCCTCGTTCACCGTGAAGTTGGCCTTGCCGGTGGTGGTGGTGAAGGTGCGGCTGTCCCGCGGCGGGTGCGGCAGCACGAAGCCGTCCGGGCGGCGCACCTTCTCGTTGTAGTCGGCGCAGCCGGGCACGACGGCGGCGATGTGCCTGCGCACCGCGTCGTAGTCCTTCTCGAACTCCTCCCACCGCACCGGGTGCCCGTCGCCGAGCAGCTTGCGGCCCAGCCGGGACACGATCGCCACCTCGGACAGCAGGGTGTCGGAGGCGGGGGAGAGCCTGCCGCGCGAGGCGTGCACCACCGACATCGAGTCCTCGACGGTGACGAACTGCGGCCCGGACTCCTGCACGTCCTTCTCGGTGCGGCCCAGCGTCGGCAGGATCAGCGCGGTGTCCCCGGCGACCGCGTGCGAGCGGTTCAGCTTCGTCGACACCTGCACGGTCAGGTCGCAGCCGCGCAGCGCCCGCTCGGTGCCCGCGGTGTCGGGCGTGGCGGACACGAAGTTGCCGCCGACGGCGAAGAACGCCTTCACCTCGCCCGCCTGCATCGCGTGCAGCGCGTCGACGGTGTCGTAGCCGTGCTTGCGGGGCATGGGGATGCCGAACTCGGCCTCCATGGCGTCCATGAACTTCTCGGGCATCTTCTCCCAGATGCCCATCGTCCGGTCGCCTTGCACGTTGGAGTGGCCGCGGACCGGGCAGACGCCCGCGCCCGGCTTGCCGATCATGCCGCGCATCAGCAGCAGGTTGACCGCTTCGCGGATCGTCGGCACGGCCTTCTTCTGCTGGGTCAGGCCCATCGCCCAGCAGATCACGGTCCGCTCGGACTCGATGAGCATCCGCGCGATCTTCTCGATCTGCTCGCGGGACAGCGCGGTCGCCTTGAGCGTCGCGTCCCAGTCGATGTCGGTGGCCTGCGCGTAGAACTCGTCGAAGCCGTGGGTGTGCTGCTCGATGAACTCGCGGTCCAGCACGGTGCCGGGCGCGGCCAGCTCGGCCTTCGCCAGCAGCGCGGTGAGCGCCTTGAACAGCGCGAGGTCGCCGCCGATGCGGATCTGCGCGAACTCGTCGCACAGCGCGGTGCCCTTGCCGACGACGCCGCGCACGTTCTGCGGGTTCTTGAACCGCATCAGCCCGGCCTCGGGCAGCGGGTTCACCGCGATGATCTTGCCGCCGTGGCCCTTGACCTTCTCCAGGGTGGAGAGCATCCGCGGGTGGTTGGTGCCCGGGTTCTGCCCCACCACCATGACCAGGTCGGCGTGCTCGACGTCGGCCAGCGACACCGAGCCCTTGCCGATGCCGATCGTCTCGGTCAGCGCCGAGCCGGAGGACTCGTGGCACATGTTCGAGCAGTCCGGCAGGTTGTTGGTGCCGAAGCTGCGCACCAGCAGCTGGTACAGGAACGCGGCCTCGTTGCTGGTGCGGCCCGAGGTGTAGAACGCCGCCTCGTCGGGCGAGTCCAGCGCGCGCAGCCCCTCGGCGACGACGTCGAGCGCGGCGTCCCAGTCGATCGGCCGGTAGTGCGTGTCACCGCTGCGCTTGATCATCGGCTGGGTGAGCCGCCCCTGCTGCCCCAGCCAGTAGTCGCTCTTGTCCGCGAGCTCCGCGACGGAGTGCTTCGCGAAGAACTCGGCGTCGACGCGCCGGGTGGTGGCCTCCTCGGCCACGGCCTTGGCGCCGTTCTCGCAGAACTCGGCGACGCTGCGCTTGTCCCCGTCCGCCTCCTGCGGGTCGGGCCACGCGCAACCCGGGCAGTCGAACCCGGAACGCTGGTTGAGCAGCGGCAACGTGAGCATGGTGCGGCCGGCGCCCATCTGCTCCCAGCCGCGGCGCAACGACACCATCACCGCCTTCACGCCTGCTGCGTGGTCCTTCGGGTGGTGCGTGGACAGCGCCGACTCGTCGATGTCCTGTTCGGGGGCTTTGCGCGACATGCTTCCCAGGGTCCCCCGTCGAGGTCGACTCGGCACAGTCCGCGTGATGTGGTTCACACGCCTGGCTCAACGCGGGAGGTGAGGCCCGGTGAGGCCGCTGCGGGCGGTTCGTAGAATCGGCGTGTGACACAGACCAGCGCACCCGCACAGCCCCGTGAACTTCCGTCGAGCTGGAACCCGGCCGACGTCGAGGCCGAGCTGTACCAGCGCTGGGTAGCCGCCGAGTACTTCACCGCCGACGCGCACAGCGACAAGCCGCCGTTCTCGATCGTGATCCCGCCGCCGAACGTCACCGGCAGCCTGCACATCGGCCACGCTTTCGAGCACACCCTGATGGACGTGCTCACCCGTCGTCGCCGGATGCAGGGCTACGAGGCGTTGTGGCTGCCCGGCATGGACCACGCCAGCATCGCCGTCCAGGCCCTGGTGGAGCGGCAGCTCCGCGAGGAGGGCGTCGACCACCGCGAGCTCGGCCGGGAGAAGTTCCTGGAGCGGGTGTGGGAGTGGAAGGAGCAGCACGGCGGCTCGATCCTGTCCCAGATGCGCCGCCTCGGGGACAGCGTCGACTGGAGCCGCGAGCGCTTCACGATGGACTCGGGGCTGTCCCGCGCGGTGCAGACCATCTTCAAGAAGCTGTTCGACGACGGCCTGATCTACCGGGCGGAGCGCCTGGTGAACTGGTCGCCCGCGATGCGCTCGGCGATCTCCGACATCGAGGTGGAACACCGCGAGGTCGAGGGCGAGCTCGTCTCGATGCGCTACGGCTCCGGGGACGCGGAGATCGTGGTGGCCACCACCCGGATGGAGACGATGCTCGGCGACACCGCGATCGCGGTGCACCCCGACGACGAGCGCTACCGGCATGTCGTGGGCACCGAGGTGGAGCTGCCGCTGACCGGCCGCAGCATCCCGGTCGTCGCCGACGAGCACGTCGACCCCGAGTTCGGCACCGGCGCGGTGAAGGTGACGCCCGCGCACGACCCGAACGACTTCGAGATCGGCCGGCGCCACGACCTGCCGATGCTCACGATCATGGACGAGCAGGGCCGCATCGCCCGCACCGGCACCGAGTTCGACGGCATGGACCGCTTCGAGGCCCGCGTCGCCGTCCGCGAGGCGCTGCGCGCCGAGGGCCGCATCGTCGCCGAGAAGCGCCCGTACCTGCACAGCGTCGGGCACAGCTCCCGGTCGAAGGAGCCGATCGAGCCGCGGTTGTCGCTGCAGTGGTTCGTCAAGGTCGGCCCGCTCGCGCAGGCCGCCGGGGACGCGGTGCGCGACGGCCGGGTCGCGGTGCACCCGCCGGAGATGGCGAAGCGCTACTTCGACTGGGTCGACAACCTGCACGACTGGGCCATCTCGCGGCAGCTGTGGTGGGGCCACCGGATCCCGATCTGGTACGGCCCGAACGGCGAGGTCGTGTGCGTCGGCCCGGACGAGGAGCCGCCGTCCGGCGAGGGCTGGCACCAGGACGAGGACGTGCTCGACACCTGGTTCTCCTCGGGCCTGTGGCCGTTCTCCACGATGGGCTGGCCGGACGAGACGCCGGACCTGGCGAAGTTCTACCCGACCAGCGTGCTGGTCACCGGCTACGACATCCTCTTCTTCTGGGTCGCCCGGATGATGATGTTCGGCCTGTACGCGATGGACGGCGTGCCGCCGTTCGACGTGATCGCGCTGCACGGCATGGTCCGCGACGCGCACGGCAAGAAGATGTCCAAGTCCGCGGGCAACACGGTCGACCCGCTGGAGTGGATGGACACCTACGGCACCGACGCGCTCCGGTTCACCTTGGCGCGCGGCGCCAACCCGGGTGCGGACGCGCCGATCAGCGAGGAGTGGGTCGCCGGGTCGCGCAGCTTCTGCACGAAGCTGTTCAACGCCACCAAGTTCGCGCTGATGAACGGGGCGCGGGTGCCGTCCGAGCTGCCGGACCGCGCGGAGCTGACCGACGCGGACCGCTGGATCCTGGACCGCACCGACCAGCTGACGTCCGATGTGGACGAACTGCTGGAGGACTTCCAGTTCGCCAAGTCCACCGAGGCGCTCTACCACTTCACCTGGGACGAGTTCTGCGACTGGTACCTGGAGCTGTCCAAGGTCCAGATCGACGCGGGCGGTGACCGCGCGGAACGCACCCGCGAGGTGCTGGGGCACGTGCTGGACGTGCTGCTGCGGCTGCTGCACCCGACGATCCCGTTCGTCACCGAGACGCTGTGGACCACGCTGACCGGCCGCGAGTCCGTGGTCATCGCCGACTGGCCGAAGGCGGCGGGCACGCCCGCCGACGAGGACGCGGCGCGGCGGGTGGAGGCCACCCAGAAACTCATCACCGAGATCCGCCGGTTCCGCTCGGACCAGGGGTTGAAGCCCGGCCAGCGGGTCGCGGCCCGGCTGAGCGGCCTGGACGCGCTCGGACTGGTCGAGCACCTGCCCGCGGTGCGGTCGCTGGCGAAGCTGAATGAGCCCGGCGCGGACTTCACCTCCTCGGCGTCGCTGGAGATCGGCCTGGTCGGCGGCACCGTCGAGGTGGAGCTGGACCTCTCCGGCGCCGTGGACGTGGCCGCTGAGCGCAAGCGACTGGAGAAGGACCTGGCGGCGGCCCGCAAGGAGCTGGAGGGCACCGAGAAGAAGCTCGGCAACCCCTCCTTCACCGACAAGGCACCCGCCGAGGTCGTCGAGAAGATCAAGGTCCGCCGCGAGACGGCGCAGACCGACATCACCCGCATCGAATCCCGCCTGGCGGCCCTGCCGACGGCGTGACCGCTCCCGTCCGCACCTGAGGTGAACGGCCCGTTCGACCAGCCGCATCGGTCGGGCGGGCCGTTCGCCTCTCCGGGCTCAGCGCTCGGCCGCCGGGGCGGCGAGGTTGACCGACCGTCCGGAGGAGGAGATGAGCCGGTGACAGGTGCAGCGAACGACGGATGGTTCACGAGCAGTCGCAGCGCGGCCGCCAGCGACAACTGCGTGGAGGTTCGGTTCGGCTCCGACGAGGTCGGCGTCCGCGACACGAAGGAGCGGTCGGGTCCGGTGTTCGCGTTCTCGGCGGGGGCGTGGGGCGCCTTCGTGGCGGGTGCGAAGGCGGGCCGCTTCGACTTCTCGGCTCCCACTCGTGCAGGCGCCTGTTGATCAGAGTGATAACGCGACGCGCAGAGCTTGGTCCACCCGTTGCATGTCCTTGGGGTGCAACGCGCCCGCGTCCCGGCTGATCTCTTCGTGGAAGATCGGTTCGATGTCGTCGCAGAGCACCGACCCCACCCAGTCGGAGTCCTTGTCGTCGAGCACCACGATGCTGGGGTAATTCGGCTTGCGGGTCGTGGTCAACCGCACCGCGAGGAAGTCGCCGAGCCGTGCGTTCCGGCTGTTGTTGGACACCGCGAGGTAGAACTTCTCCCCGCGATCGCCGATCGTCGCGCCGTAGATGCGCCCGCGAACGATGGTGCGATGGCGCTGAGCGTTCACTCGTCATTCCTCGCTGCGAGGCGTTCGCGCCGCGCGGAGGTGTGCGCGCGACGTTCCGCGTGTTCGGTGTCGGTCATCTCGGCGGCCATTCGCCGGTAGGACTCGTCCAGCGCCTGTGCGCGGACGTTGTCGATGCCGGCGTGAAAGGCCGCACGCAGCACCGCCGCTTTGCTGGTGCCGACTTCTGGCACCAGGTTCTCCAGCGCGATGCGCTCCGGGCTCTCCGGGGTCATCAGGCGCTCGACGAGGTCAACCTCATCGGGAAGCAGGGGCAGGTTCTCCCGCTTGGAGACGGTGTGCGCTCCTGGTATCGACATGACTCCCATGTTGTACGCCCGAAACGACCCGTGCAATGACTCATGATTTGAATCATCCATCTGGGTCATGAGTGGGATCTTGGTGTGCTCGCTGCGGGTGGTGCGCGGCTGCCCTGGGGGCGCAGGCCGGGTGCGTGCACCTACCGACGTAGACTTGAGCTGGACGTTTGTCGTCGGGGTAGGGGAGTGTGCCAGTTGTCCGGCACCGAGTCCGGTGCGCTGCACGAGCTGCGCGTGGTGGAGGCCGAGCTCAACGAGCGCTGGCCGGAAACGAAGATCGAGCCGTCGCTGGACCGGATCCGGGCGCTCACCGACCTGCTGGCCGAGCCGCAGCGCAGCTACCAGGTGGTGCACATCGGCGGGACCAACGGGAAGTCCTCGGTCTCGCGGATGGTGGACTCGCTGCTGACCCGAATCGGTTTGCGCACGGGCCGCTACACCAGCCCGCACCTGCAACTGGCCACCGAGCGCATCAGCATCGACAACAAGCCGATCACCCCGGAGGCCTACGTCGAGGCCTACCGCGACATCGCGCCGTACGTGTCCATCGTGGACTCGAACCACGACGTGAAGATGTCGAAGTTCGAGGTGCTGACCGGCATGGCCTTCGCCGCCTTCGCCGACGCGCCCGTCGAGGCCGCCGTGCTGGAAGTGGGCCTCGGGGGCGGCTGGGACGCCACCAACGTCGCCGACGCGCACATCGCGGTGCTCTGCCCGATCGCGCTGGACCACGCCGACTACCTCGGCACCGACCTCGCGGGCATCGCCCGGGAGAAGTCCGGGATCATCAAGCCGGACTCGATCGTGGTGCTCGCCGCGCAGACCGCCGAGGTGCAGACCCCGATCCTGGAGCGGGTCGCCGAGGTCGGCGCCACCGTCGCCCGCGAGGGCAACGAGTTCGGCGTGCTGTCCCGGACCGTGGCCGTCGGCGGCCAGATGCTGAAGCTGCAGGGCCTCGGCGGCACCTACGACGAGATCTTCCTGCCGCTGCACGGCGAGCACCAGGCGCGCAACGCCGCCCTCGCGCTCGCGGCGGTCGAAGCCTTCTTCGGCGCCGGGGCCGAGCAGAAGCTCGACCCGGAAGCCGTGCAGGAGGCCTTCGCCGCGGTCATCACCCCCGGCCGCCTGGAGCGGGTCCGCGCCGCCCCGGCCGTGCTCGTCGACGCCGCGCACAACCCGCACGGCGCCCGCGCGCTCGCCGACGCGCTCAGCTCCGAGTTCTCCTTCCGCCGCCTCGTCGCCGTGATCGGCGTGCTGTCCGACAAGGACGTGCGCGGGCTGCTGCGGGAACTCGAACCCGTCGTGGAAGAGGTCGTGCTCACCAAGAACTCCTCGCCGCGGGCGATGGACCCCGACGAGCTCGCCGCCCTGGCCAAGGACATCTTCGGCGCGGAACGCATCGTCGTGGAGCCCCGCCTGGACGACGCCGTGGAGACCGCCATCCAGATGGCGGAGGAGACCACCGGGGACTCCGACACCGTCTCCGGCGGCGGCGTGGTGATCACCGGGTCCGTGGTGACCGCCGGTGAGGGGCGCGCCCTGTTCGGCAAGGAGCCGTTGTGACCGAATCCGGATCGTTCCTGTCCCTGCCCACCGCGCCGGACGGCGTGCGCGACCCGTGGAAGGGCCTGCGCGGCGTCATGGCGGGCACGCTGGTGATGGAGTTCCTCACCTTCGGGCTCGCGCTGCCCGTCGTGTGGCAGTTCGGCGGCGGCGTCACCGGCGTCGGGTTCTCCGCCGTCGCGGTGCTCACCGTGCTCATGCTCATCGCCGGGTTCACCCAGCGGAAGCCGTGGGGGCTGCCGTTCGCGCTGGTGCTGCAGGTCGCGATGGTCGCCTGCTACCTGGTGCACCCGGCCGTCGGGATCATGGGGCTGCTGTTCGCGGCCGTGTGGGGCTACATGCTGTACCTGCGCCACGACGTGGCGAAGCGGATGCGCGAAGGTCGGCTGTACGACCAGCTCGGACACCCAGAGGGCTACCCGCCGGAGCAGTGAACACCGGAGCGCGTAGTGCTGCATCATGATGCAGTGCTCGTACACTTCGGTGTATGGCGCACAGTACGAGAACCACGATCACCGTTGATGCCGACCTGTTGAACGAGGTCAAGCGTCAATCGCTCCAGAACCGCATGACCGTGAGCGAGTTCATCCAGGACAGCGTCCGGGAGCGCCTCGCCAAGATGCGCCAGCGATCGGCGCCGTTCACGGTGCGGGCCGTGCGCACGGGCGGTTACCAGCCGGGGGTCGACATCACCGACAGCGCGGCGCTGCACGACCTCATGGAACGCGAATGATCGCGTGCGATGTCAACATCCTGGTGTCGGCGTACAACCTGGATGATCCACGGCAGCCCGAGTACGCGGACTGGCTGGGCGAGGCGCTCTCAGGTCCCCAGCTCGTCGGTCTCCCCACGCTCGTCCTGAGCGGGTTCATGCGCATCATGACCAACCGGAAGATCCTCCGGGAACCCCTGCTCACGCACACGGCCGCCGACCTCGCCGACGAACTCGCGCACGCGGGGAACGTGGCCAAGATCGAACCGGGAGAGGCCCACTGGGGGATCTTCGCCGAGCTGTGCCGGAAGACCGAGGCGAAGGCGAACCACATCCCCGACGCCTACCTCGCCGCTATCGCGATCGAGCACGGCGCGGAGTGGGTCACGGCCGATCGGGGCTTCGCGCGGTACCCGGGCCTGCGGTGGCGGCACCCGCTGGACTAGGAGCTGCTGCGGAACGCGGGGCCGCGCCGTTCGGCGACGGCACCTGATCGTGGCCTCGACGCCGGTGTTGATCATCGGTATCCATGGCACATGGAGATCAACAAAGACCGCGCGCAGGACCGGCAGCCGCCGCTGCGCACCCGCAGCTTCCCGTTCCCGCCCGGCGAACTCGCCGAACCCCGGCCCGGCATCGTCGTCAACGACGACGCCGCGCTGGTGGAATGCCTGGACACCGACCGGCGGCGCTGAGCGCCCGGGTGCTCAGGGCGTCCGGGTGTTCAGGGGCGTCCGGGGACTCAGGCGATGTCGATGACCGCGCGGCCGCGGATCTCGTGGCGGTTCAGCGCGTCGTAGGCGTCCTGCACCTCGTCGAAGGCGAACCGGCGGCTCACGGTGTCCTGCGGCCGCAGCCGTCCGCGCGCCACCAGGTCCAGCAGCACCGGCATGTCCCGCTGGGGTTTCGCACCGTACGAGCCCTTGATCTGCAACTTCCGCCGCGCGATGGTCGCCAGGTCGAACTCGCCGACGCTGCCCTTCGGGGCGATGCCGACCACCACGACCTGACCGCCCTCCACCACGGAGTCGCGGGCCACGCCGAACGTCGCCGGGCTGCCCAGCGCCTCGAAGGCCACGTCCACGCCGCGACCGCCGGTGAGTTCCCGGATCGCCTCCGGCGCGTCCACCTCCGCCGAGTTCACCACGTGCGTGGCGCCCAGCGCGCTCGCCGCGTCCAGCTTGTCCGCGGAGATGTCCACCGCCACGATCGTCGACGCCCCGAACAGCGCGGCCAGCTGGATCAGCGAACTGCCCACCCCGCCCGCGGCGACCACCGCCACCGCATCGCCGACCCGCACGTCCGCGGCGTGCCGCAGCGCCCCGTAGGCGGTCATCGTCGAGCAGCCCACCGAGGCCACGTCCGCCAGCTCCACCTCGTCCGGCACCTGGTAGACCGAGGTCACCGGCGTCACCGACCGCTCGGCCAGCCCGCCCATCGAGTACATCCACACCGGCTCGCCACCGGGCCGGAACAGCCGGGTCTGGCCGTCGTAGAGCAGGCCCTTCGCCCGGTTGTGCGCGAAGAACTCCAGGCAGATCTCGGAGTTCCCGCGCGTGCACTGCGCGCACCGGCCGCACGGCATGATGAAGCTGGTGACCACTCGGTCGCCCACCCGCACCCCGGTCACGCCCGGTCCGACCTCGGAGACGACGCCGGCGACCTCGTGGCCCAGCACGGCCGGCGTCGGGAACGGCAGCTCCCCCTTGAGCACGTGCAGGTCCGAGTGGCAGGCGCCGCAGGAGAGCACGTCGATCGCGACCTCCCCGGCCTTCGGGTGCGGGTCGGCGATCTCCTCGATGGTCATCGGCTCGTTCACGGCGGTGTGCACGGCTGCTCGCATCCGGACCTCCTCGTCGGACCGGCCGGTCGGTACGGCCGGGGGCGAATCTAGCCCGCGATCTCCGGGGACACCAGGGACCGGAGGTCCGGCCGCTCGTCGTCCGCAGGTCACCGGGCCGACGCCGGACCCGGGTGCACCGGCGAGCGCGGGCCCCTCGACCCCGATGATCACCGGGGTCGAGGTCAGCGGTGCCCGGTCGCCCCGGGGGAGGCCGCGTCACCTGCGCCGATACCCTTTTCCGCAAAACGGGCGCGGAGAACCCGCGCCGCCCACCCGAAGGAGAGCAACGTGAGCGAGCGCACCCTGGTCCTGGTCAAGCCCGACGGGGTCGAGCGCGGCCTGGTCGGTGAGGTCATCGGCCGGATCGAGCGCAAGGGCCTCAAGCTGGTCGCGCTGGAACTGCGCCAGGTCGACGAGGACCTCGCCAAGCAGCACTACGCCGAGCACGACGGCAAGCCGTTCTTCGGCTCCCTGCTGGAGTTCATCACCTCCGGCCAGGTGCTGGCCGCCGTCGTCGAGGGCCCCCGCGCCATCTCGGCGTTCCGCCAGCTCGCCGGTGGCACCGACCCGGTCGAGAAGGCCGCCCCGGGCAGCATCCGCGGCGACTTCGGCCTGGAGGTGCAGTACAACCTGGTGCACGGCTCCGACTCGCCGGAGTCCGCCGAGCGCGAGATCAAGCTCTGGTTCCCCAGCCTCTGAGCCGGGGACGCCGCTGAACCGGGACGGTCTCCGGCCCGGGGGGGGCCCCCCGCCCGCCCCCCCCCCCCCCCCGGGCCCCGGGGGGCCCCCCCCGCCCCCCGGGGGCGTAAAAAGAACGGCGCCCCCCCGGCCCCCAGAGCGCGAGGCCGAGGCGGGCGGGG